>NZ_WMEU01000011.1 GCF_009856295.1 Pontibacillus yanchengensis
TCGATCCACAACAATTACCCCGAAGGGATCATGTTGCTTCACGCGCTCGACTTGCATGTATTAGGCACGCCGCCAGCGTTCGTCCTGAGCCAGGATCAAACTCTCCATAAAATGAAGAAGTTCGCCTTTGCATCATTCAAAATGATTACTGGCTAATTCGTTAAAAAATTAACAGGTTGTTTACAAGTTGTTTTGTTCAGTTTTCAAAGATCAAAACATCGCCAGAAAGCGACTTTTGCATTATATCAAGAAATCAAATTGAAGTCAATAAATTTATTTAAAATTATTTCGCCTCAAAATGTTGTTCTTAGAAATCTTTTTCGCATTCCTTAATGCGACGCTAACTAATTTATCATGTTGTTCATTTGAAGTCAATTAGTTTTAATAAAAAACTTAAATCAGCGTTGTTTTTAAGGTCATGTGCGTTGTTGTCTCATTGACAACAGATAATAATATAGCACATGAAATGCTTCTTCGCAATAGGTTATATCAAATAATTTTTTAAAATAGATGAAACCAATTTATACTGCGTTTATTTCTTATAGAGAACCCCGATTTTTTCCGATGTTAAGAGGTGATTTGAGTTTCTTAACAAGAGCTCTCCCAATCACCTAAGGAAAAGCGCACTCAACAGCAACGATTACTTAATACCTCCAATGGAATTGGGACTGAAGCTAGGCACATGCAACCTCAACTTATTCTTTTATCGTTAAAAATCTTCTACTCTTTTTATAGGAGATTCCTTATTACTAAAGATAGCTTTTCATTGTTTCTACTATCATGAAAATTACATTTCTAATCGTCTTTTCAACTCTTCCCAAGAAAGCTGGGTTGGTTTTTGAACTACCCAGTCGGCTTGTGTCAGAACTTTTGCCGATCCAATACCAACTGCGTACATTCCAGCTGCTTTAATAGCCTGAACTCCAGCTTGGGCATCTTCAACACCTACACAATAAGCTGGGTCTACACTTAATTGGTCCGCGCCCTTCAAGAAAATCTCTGGATCAGGTTTACCATTTTCAACTTGAGCGGCGTCTACAACCGTATCTAGATATTGCTCTACTTCCAATCGCCTGATAACAGGTTTGGCATTTTTACTAGCTGAGGCTAGCGCTGTTTGAATACCCGATTCCTTTATTTCTTTCATAAACTCTAAGATGCCGGGCAACAAATCGTTTGGCGTTATATCTTGAATAAATGTTTTATAATGTTCATTCTTTTTTGTAGCGTAAAAATCTTTTTCTTGTTCTGAGAGTTGTTTGTTTCCGTGTTCGAGGATTTTTTCAAGCGATTCTTTACGACCTACTCCTTTTAATCTTTCATTAAACGAGCGATCCATCGGAATACCTAAATCATCCGCTAATTTTTTCCATGCTAAATAGTGATATTCAGCGGTGTCTGTTATAACACCATCTAAGTCAAAAATCACTGCTTGAATATGTCCCATACTCCCCCACCTAACTGTTAATGTGTTTCATCTTTCCTACACTATACCACAGAAGGAAGGGGTTGTCTTACCTATGCTTATACTTAGGCGGGAGATACTTGAGGCATTCTTTCTCTGTTGCAAACCGCTTAAATAGCTTGAATAAAATACGATATCTTTCTTCCATCGCTCTTTTCACAATATGTTCTATACGTTGATCCCCTAAATCGTGAAGCAATTCTTCCATTTCTCTTCTCAATAGATACTCTATTTCTTTACGTTCAAGTTCATTAATCATAAAACCTAACATAAACAATCACCTCTGTATGGATGGCATCTTCCCACTCATTGTGTCCATTTATTTGCATTTTATTAAAATCATTCCAAAAGGCTTGTTCATATCTTATTTTTCTCTACATAAACTAACTATAGATATAGATTAAGGGAAGGGATGTGGAGAGGTGTGCAACATTTTCATGTTTGGAAGTGGTCAAGCTTAAAAAGATGGGGATTAGTAGTCATTGCTGCTCTATTTTGTGCCATTTTTCTTGTTGTGGAACGAGACAGTGCATTTTCTGTATTTTCAACAGATAAAGGACCTAGAGCGTTAATTAGTAGTGGGGAAAAAGGGAAAGATGTTTCATTAACCTTTAATATTAGCTGGGGGCAACAACAAGTATATCCAATATTAGACACGTTAAAAAAGCATGGTGTGAAAGCGACATTCTTTGTAAATGGGGAATGGGCTGAACGTCACCCTGAGATTTTAAAGGCCATTACCGAAGATGGACATGAATTAGGTATGATGGGATATCGTTATAAAAGCTACCTGAAACAAGATATTACACAGGTTAAAAAAGACCTTTTATACGCTAGAACAGTCTTTGGGAAATTAGGGTATGATGAGTTATCTTTACTACGTACACCTAATGGACATGTTAACAATGAAGTTATTACGATGGCTAGTAAATTAGGGTACCAAGTCGTGCAATGGAGTGTAAACCCTAAAGATTGGGATAACCCTGGTACTCAAGTTATCGTTGACCATGTCATGAAAGAAACAAGTGGTGGAGACATTATTTTAATGCATGCTTCAGATTCCGTTAAACAAACAAACAAAGCCTTAGGAACTATTTTACCTGGCATCAAACAAAAAGGGTTCCACTTTGTCACGATTTCAGAACTTATTTCAAAAGCAGAAACAGAATCCTCACCTATTAATTAAGGGCAAACGCTTATTTACGTTTGCCCTTCTTCTTTTTAGGTTTTTTTGATTTATTTGATGATGAAGGTTGTTGCTTGGATTCCGTTGGAGATTCTTGGTCATTCCCCAAAGTTGTTAACCGATGCAACAATAGAATTTGATATGTGTTGCACAATAATAACGGGAAAATCATAAGTAATACATAATCCTGATCCCCAGCTTGTAATGCAGGAACCCATTCGACTGATGTTACGACGACCATAAAAAATAATGCAGGAATGAATGCATGCTTATTTGTCTCCCTTGCTTTTATGGTTGCTACAATCCACCCATATATAAAAATGAGGATAGGGGCAATAAGGAACGGCCAAATACTTGGGTCACCTTCTACATCACGATAACGAAAATAAACTAAATCAAACAACGCAAAACCAATTAGGCCTATTTGAATCGGAACCCAAAACCTTCGAAACATCCCTAAACCAAATTGGTGAACAGTTAAATACGCAAAAAAGCCCATTTGACTAATAATACTAAAAATGAAGCCAAATCCTAAAAACGTTAAAACGACTCCTAACAATCCAAAAGCATTAAAAGGCTGCAATGCTTCCATGTAAGCGTCATTTTTAACAAAAAAGCTTATGATTAACGTGGAAAGTCCACCCCATAATAATGTCCTGAGAAATAACCTTACCCATTTTCTACTTGTCAAAATCGTTCCTCCTAATGAAAGGCGCAAGTGCCCATTTAGCATGCCCACACGACGGGGATGGGTTCATGTTGCTACGTGATGCGGGCGTACAGGACGTAGTTCAGTTCGATATCGCTGCGTGACGCAGCGTTTTTAATCGAATTTCCATATCACCCCAAAACTTCATTCGTATGAAATAAAGGAAACATGGAGAGCGGTAGCAATCCTTATGTTTACTTAACTTAAGTGAGGAAGTTTGCTGGGCAGCTGGAGTCAGACGTAATAGCGCCAAAATTTTACTTTTATTTTCTGAGAACATATCTCTCTTTTATATATTTTTTCGTTAAACCATCCTTAGGTATTTTATCACGAAGAACTGCTTTTTTCCTTAGTTTCCTGCGTATAAATTTTTTCATATATCTAATATTAAGCATAGGGACGAAAGATGTGAAAGGAGTGCTCTTATGCTTAGGATAAAGAACCTCATTGTTATAGTAGCATCTCTATCTTTCTTAACTGCTTGTTCTGGTAATTCGTCCTCAGGAGGGGAACAACCCCAATATGAAACCACAAAAAAAATGGTGGTGGATATTCTCAAAACGGACGATGGGAAAAAGGCAATTACGGAAGTCTTGAATGACGATAAGATGAAACAGCAGGTTGTATTAGAATCGGATGTTGTCAAAAAATCGATTGAAGAGACCATCACTTCCGACAAAGGTAAGAAATTTTGGACAAAGCTGTTTGAAAACCCTCAATTCTCCAAAACCTTTGCCAAGTCCATGACTGAGGAACAAAAAAAGTTAACGAAGGATCTAATGAGTGATTCTGAATATCAAAAAAGTATGCTTGAGATTTTACAAAACCCTGAAATTACGAACCAAATGCTTACCGTTATGAAAAGTCAGCAATTCCGTGAACACCTTGAGAAAACCATTGAAGAAACCATGAACACCCCAATGTTCAAAGCAAAAATGAGTGAAATTGTACTCAAAGCCGCCGAAGAAATGAAATCCACTTCCGGTGATGAAAAGAGCAAAGGGCAAGGTGAAGGTGGAGATCAACAAAGTAAAAGTGGTCAAGGAAGTGGCGCTGGTGGAGCACAAGGTGACAGCGGTTCTTAATAAGAAAGGCGCAATCGCTGGTTTAGCGACGTATGTGCTGCGCCTACTCGACGTAGGTTGGTTTGATGTTGCTGCTCGATTCAGCGGTCTTAATCGAATCTCTTTCAGCCCAGAACTTCACCCAGTAAGATAAATGAAACACGAAAGCATGCGCGATTCGATGTTGACTTATCGACCGGAAGAGAGGGAAGCATATTAGCTGCTTATTGATGGAGCTAGACATGTAAGCGTCAAAATTTACACCTTCTTTACTATGAACAACGATTATAAACAAAATCCTGCCACTATATAAGTAGCAGGATTTTTTAGTGTTTTTATTCCAATTTCCCAACAATTTTATTAGCAATGTTAAGAAAGATTTGGCCAGTGGGGTGATCTGCTTGATATACGCCTGGGGCGAAAATGTCTTCTTCTTCATATGGTTGTTGCAATGGAATTTGCCCTAACACTTCTGTGCCTAATTGATCAGCCAACTTAGGACCTCCGCCCTGGCCAAAAACATATTCCTTTTGCCCTGTTAGTTTACTTTCGAAGTAAGCCATATTTTCTACAACACCGACTAATTCATGTTCTGTTTTTAGAGCCATCTGCCCAGCTCTTGCAGCTACAAAGGCAGCTGTTGGATGAGGTGTCGTGACGATAACTTCTTTTATGGAAGGCAACATGGAATGAAGATCAAGTGCAACATCCCCAGTTCCTGGAGGTAAGTCGATTAATAAATAATCCAAATCGCCCCACTCTACTTCCTTGAAGAAGCTTGTTAACATCTTACCAAGCATAGGACCTCTCCATATAATCGGCGAATTATCTTCAACGAAAAAGCCCATTGAAATTAGTTTGACTCCAAAACGCTCAACAGGAATGATTGTCTCACCACGCACGACAGGACGCTCTTCTACTCCCATCATGTCCGGTACACTAAAGCCATAAATATCCGCATCAATGATGCCTACCTTCTTCCCTAAACGTGCTAAAGAGGTAGCAAGATTTACTGTAACGGTAGATTTACCAACCCCGCCTTTACCACTAGCAACACCGATAAATGTCGTGCCTGTATTACCTTCTAATAATGAACCACTTTCTTCGCCTGTTTGTTGCGCGAATTGTTCAATGACTTCATCTGGAAGTTGGTGAAAACGCAGCCCTACTGTTGCCGCTCCAGCACCTTTTAAAACGTTTACAATTTCTTGTTGCAATTGCATTTGTTCTGCTGTATTCGGCTGGGCGATATTGATTTTCACACTGACATGATTTTTTTCTTCTCTAATTGTAATTTCTTCAATTCCACCTGTATCTTTAAATGGTGTATGTAAATGTGGATCCTGGATAGGATTTAATAATTCCACAACTTGTTCTTGTGTTAGCAAGAGGGTCACCAACCTTTTTTTGAGATTCTATAGGCAAGTATAACATATCTCCCTCTTGCGTTTTGAATGAAGGGCTTGATTTATAGAAATTCTTAAACAAAAGCTCAGTTCCTTAATAAATTTTGAAACCTTCTACTCCCCCTCATCCTGATCACCCTTTTACACAGGAGATTTTCTCAAGACAGGAGGAATGAGGCGCTACTTAAATTTTATTTTCATAAAAATCATCATTCTTCGGAAACTTCTTTCTCTGTGACATATCGAAGCATCCCCTCATAAATAGAAGCAGCTACCTTCTTCTGATATGCTTCTGTTTTTAACAATTCACGCTCATGCTCATTTGAAAGAAATCCAATTTCAACTAGAGCACCAGGTATATCAGCCTGCTTCACTAAGTAGACATTGCTTATAGCTAACGCAGAACGTTTGGTATTTTCTAAATTTCTCATGATTTCAGTTTGGATAAATTTTGCAAGGTTTTCGCTCTCAGGCGAAGCTGCATTATAAAACGTTTGCGCGCCATGCCATTGTGTAGAAGGAATGGCATTAAGGTGTACACTTACAAAAAATTCGGCGTCTTTCCCATTAATGAATTCTAACCTTCTTCTGATATCCTGTGATTTTCGTTTTGAATACCCTTTTAAATCTTCATCCGCTAAGTCTTTATCTGTCTCACGGGTCATATAAACTAGGGCTCCCCCTTGTTGCAAGTAATCCCGTAATTGTTTGGATACACTTAACGCTATGTCTTTCTCAAGCGTTTCATCTTGACCAACCGCTCCCCCATCTACTCCGCCGTGACCTGGATCAATGACAATGACTTTTCCTGCTAGAGGAAGAGACCATGTTTTCCATGAATCAAACGTCTCTATGGGATAACGTATTAAAAATATAAGAACACATAAACCTACAAACCAGCAAGTAATGTTAAATACTTTCCTCATCCTTGTCCCCTCCTCACCGTAACTACTTTTCAATATATGGGACAAGAATGGGTTTTATGATAGATTAATCAAGCTTTAATCTCCTTCGGCGCTCACCTTTTTCTAATCCGATATTCCACCATCTTAGAAAAAAATCAGTACATACCTTCTCACCTCTGACCGTAAACCATCCATTATGAGAAGTTGCTTGCTGCCAATATTCAAGATAATCAAAAAAATCGAGACTAATCGTTTTCAATTCAACTTCATAGCGTTCCGAAATTTCCTCTTCACTTACACCACAAAGACGAAATTGACTTGCCTCTGCTCCTAATAAATAAGCTTCCATCGCTTGTTCAATCGCTTCCTCACGAATAGCTGAATCATACACATAATAAGAATGGAAAAAAGGTTGAAAACAGTCTCTTACATCCTTCTGTACTTCTTCGATAGTTAATTCACGTAATAAATTACGTTCAAATGTAATTTGCTTTTTTAATCGTAATTGTTCCATAGGTACAACAGACATACCGAATCACCTCCGATTGCTTCTTAGTTTATTCGGTATGAACAGGAACCATTCTTCACAGCAGCAGTTGCCCTTAATTGGAAGAACTGGTGAGAGAATATTGGTAACCATCATATAAAACGTAACACTGATTTTGAATCTAGTGATGTGGTCATGAAGTTATTCAATAAACGAGGCATAATATTAAAGGCTTGAAGTTGAGACGCTGGTGGGAGATTGCGAGCAACATTTAAAGTTTCGGAGCAGTTTTTCCGATTTCAGAGCAACATTTCGAATTTGCGATCAAATTTTGGATTTTGCGATCACCTTTTTACATTTCGGAGCAACCGGGGTATGCGGACAGAAATGCGGTGGGCACCAGCCTAGCTGGAGGCTGTTGCGAGCGAGTTTTCGGAAATTGAAGCGATTTCTGAATATAGGAGCGACCGCCCCAATTTCCCGGCCCATGTTTCCATTAATCCCAACATTGCGGGAGATGGCATGGGAACAAGGAGACTCCCGCAGGAGAAAGAGGTAGGCAAGATCCCCTAAGCACTTTTCCCCCGAAGGTAGCTTGCCAGCTCGCCGGCAGGACACGAGTTGTTCCCATGCCATCTTTTTTCTAACTAAAGCGTCGGAAACATCCCTCTTATAACGAACTAAAGTCTTCAAGATAATGGGGCGATTATGAAACAAAAAAATCCTCTGGCCAGATAGACCAGAGGATTTTTTGATATAGAAAGCGAAAAATTAACGCTTTGAGAATTGTGGTGCACGACGTGCTTTTTTAAGACCGTATTTCTTACGCTCTTTCTTACGAGGGTCACGAGTTAGTAGACCTGCTCGCTTAAGAGAAGTACGGTATTCTGGGTCTGCTTCAAGAAGCGCACGTGCTACTCCGTGACGGATAGCACCAGCTTGACCAGTGAAGCCTCCACCATCAACGTTTACAAGAACGTCATAATTACCTTCTGTTTCAGTAATTGCTAATGGTTGCTTTGTGATCACACGTAGTGTCTCGTATGGGAAATAATCTTCTGCGTTGCGATCATTAATAACGATACGGCCTGTTCCTGGAACTAAACGTACACGAGCTGTAGACGTTTTACGACGACCAGTACCATTGTATTGTACTTGTGCCACTATTGGTTACCTCCTTTAATTATCCGCGAAGCTCAAGTGCTTCTGGTTTTTGTGCGTGATGCTTGTGTTCAGGACCTGCATACACATGAAGTTTCTTGCCCATTTTACGTCCTAGGCGTCCACCAGGTAGCATTCCTTTAATAGATGTTTCAAGCATTTCACGAGGGTATTTATTACGCATTTCTAGAGCAGAACGCTCACGAAGTCCACCTGGGTGGTTAGAGTGAGTGTAATACTTCTTGTCCGTAAGCTTATTTCCAGTAAGTTCAATTTTGTCTGCGTTAACAATGATTACGTTATCGCCAGTATCAACGTGCGGTGTGTAAGATGGCTTATGCTTTCCGCGAAGAACAGCAGCCACTTCACTAGCCAAACGACCTAGTGTTTGACCTTCCGCATCAACAACATACCATTTACGATCGATGTTGCCTTCATTTGCCATGAAAGTTGTGCGCATGGTCGGTTCCCTCCTGATTTCATTTGTTCATAAACGATTTTTTTATTCTCAACATAATTAGTTTTCCGGGGCTAATCATGGTTTAGAAATAAAATGCCATAGATTATAATATAACATTCTAATACCAAATGTCAATAGCATGTAACACCAGGAAACGTTGTTTTTAGTTATAATCTACTTTCCATAAAAATAAGCCTTGTGGTGGTGCTGTTTTGCCAGCTTTCCGTCGATCCTGTGCATCTAACATTTCTTGAATTTTTTCAGGTGGATGTTTTCCCTGGCCGACATCTAGTAGAGTTCCTACAAGAATTCTAACCATATTATATAAAAAGCCATCTCCTCGAAACGTAAAAATGAGCTCATCTTCTATCTTT
Source organism: Pontibacillus yanchengensis (assembly GCF_009856295.1). Taxonomy (NCBI): domain Bacteria; kingdom Bacillati; phylum Bacillota; class Bacilli; order Caryophanales; family Bacillaceae; genus Pontibacillus; species Pontibacillus yanchengensis. The sequence goes on from NZ_WMEU01000011.1 coordinate 9,218, forward strand.
TCACATGAAGCATGCGTAATGGTACGTACTTTATCACCTTTTAGGTGTGTTTTCATAGAGCAGAATGATGTGAAGTCATGTGTACCTTCAATATACGTGCACGCTTCTGTTATTGCTTCCATGTCCATTTTGTAAGGAACATGATATCGGATATGTCGTTTAAAAATATCAGGCTCTTTGCGATTTAAAACATAATATCGATACTCTTTTCCAGTGGTTTGGTGCTGAGCATGAAAGTTAGAGGCGACCTTTGTGACATGTAGGATGTGTATATCTGCAGGTAGCAACGTTTGCATGGCTTTTTTCCATTGATGCTCTTCAATCATAATGGGACTATCAAAGTGAATAACCTGCCCCATCGCATGAACACCTGCATCCGTTCGTCCCGACGCTATGATCCTTATTGAAGTGCCTTTATGCATTTTTGTTAATGCTTTTTCAATTTGCTCTTGCACGGTTCTCCCATTCACCTGTATTTGAAAACCCGAATAGTTAGTGCCATCGTATTGGATTGTGCAACAAATACGTTCCATTATTACATCGCCTCTACTGTCTTGTTAAAAATACACCTATCATTACGAGAATAAAAAAGGCTATTACATAGTAATCCTTTTTGGTTAATATTAATTCGCGAAGCTTTGTACGTCCCTCTCCACCTTGATACCCTCTAGCCTCCATGGCCATTGCAAGCTCCTCAGCTCGTTTAAACGCACTCACGAACAACGGGACTAACAACGGAACAATCGCCTTCATACGCTCCTTTAATGGGCCGCTGCGAAAGTCTACTCCTCTGGATGCCTGTGCTTTAGATATCTTTTCTGTTTCTTGCATTAATGTCGGGATAAACCGCAAAGATATAGACATCATTAATGCCAATTCATGAACAGGAAAACGAAGCTTTTTAAGTGGGGCCAGCAAGCTCTCAATTGCATCCGTTATCGATATAGGTGTTGTTGTCAGCGTTAGCATCGACGTCACCAATATGAGCAAGAAGAACCTTAATGAAATGGATATCCCTTGTATCAAGGCTCCAGAATAGATTGGATAGGAAAAAATCTCATACAATACGTCCCCTTCTTTCGTCATAAAGACATGGAGAAAGAAAGTGAAAAGAATAATAAACCAAACTGGCTTCAACCCTTTTAATATAAATCCGAGCGGAATACGAGTAATTAGTACACTCCCCACTGCGAATAAGGTTAAAAGCAAGTAACTCATGAATGAATTAGCAAAAAATACAATGATAACAAAGAAAAAAATAATCGATATCTTCGTCCTAGGATCCAGTTCGTGCACAATAGACTTGCCTGGCACATACTGCCCTATAACCATGGAACTGTTCACGCGTGGCCGCCCCCTTTCAGCTTACCATTTACAAGTTTAGCAAGCTCTTGGAGGGATTGCTTTTCATATGGGATACTGATATCAAGTTCCGCTTCAAGCTTTGCGAGTAATTCGATGATTTCCGGTACTTCTAATCCTACTGCATTTAATGCTTCCTTTTGTCGAAATACCTCAATGGGTTTTCCTTGCATATACACTTCACCGTGATCCATCACTATACAGTAGTCAGCATAGGCAAGAGCATCCTCCATACTGTGCGTAACCAATACAGTGGTCAGGCCCTTATCCTCATGCAGGTCATGAAACATATTCATGATTTCCCGCTGGCCTTTCGGATCTAGACCTGCTGTTGGCTCATCTAAAACAAGTACATTAGGCTCCATTGCCAATACACCTGCAATAGCAACTCGTCGCATTTGTCCTCCACTTAAATCAAATGGAGAACGCTCTAGCATATCTGAGGACAACCCTACAGCGTTTAAAGAGGAATGTACACGCCGATAGATTTCTTCTTCGGACACCCCAAAATTGGAAGGGCCAAAAGCGATATCTTTTTGAATAGTTTCTTCAAATAATTGATGTTCAGGATACTGGAATACGACACCTACTTGTTCTCGAAGTGCTTTGAGGTTCGTCTTCTTCCTATCCGCATTAAGCGAATACTCTCCCACACGTACCTCCCCATGAGTCGGTAGTAACAAACCATTCAAATGTTGGATCATAGTCGACTTCCCTGAACCTGTGTGACCAATGATGGCAACAAACGAGCCTGAGGGTATTGTGAATGACAAATTGTCAATTGCACGATGCTCGAATGGTGAATTGGGTTGATAGATATACTTTACGTCATTGAATGATATTTCCATAATTCATCTACCAATTCATTATGATTCATAGGTTCCTTTGAAAAATCCAAACCTAACTCTTTAAGCTCATGGGCTAGCTGAGTTACAAGTGGAGTACCAAGACCTATCTCTTGTAATTCTTCTTGCTTTGAAAACACGTCCCGTGGAGTACCCTCATACCACACTTCTCCATCGTTCATAACAATAACCCGATCCGCATACGTAACTTCATTTAAATCATGAGTAATGGTTACAATGGATACGTCTCGTTTGGTTCGTAAATGGCGTACGGTTTCCATAATCTCTCGTCTACCTTTTGGATCTAACATCGCAGTAGCCTCATCTAAAATCACTAAATCAGGTGCTACAGCTAAAATACTTGCGATTGCTACACGTTGCTTTTGTCCACCTGATAATCGATGTGGCTCATGATTTTCATAACCCTCCATGCCAACAGTCTTCAAACTAGCTTCAATTCTTTCAACCATTTCTGGACGTGGCACTCCGTGATTCTCAAGACCAAAGGCAACATCATCGATGACAGTTGTACCAACAAATTGATTATCAGGATTTTGAAACACCATACCTACTCGTTTTCGTATCTCCCAAATCGTCTGCTCATTAAGCATCATATCTGCAACGGAGATTGTTCCCTCCTGTGGAAATAAGAGACCATTCATAAGTTTGGCAATGGTCGATTTCCCTGAACCATTGTGCCCGATAATCGCAACCCATTCATTGGGGTGAATTGATATATTTAATTTATTTAAGATCCAAGGTTGTTCCTCCTGATATTTAAAAGAAACACCCTCGAACGACAAAAAGCTCTTCCCCATTTCACCCCTCCTCATCTCTGCTCGATTGCCTCATGACGACATTTGTTGCTTCTATACTCATGCTTTTTTCCTTTAAAAAAAGCTCTAAACGTATAAAAAAAGGGCTGGGAGTAACCTCGGAAGAGATTTCGTCCTGCCCTTTTTCTAACAAGGATTATACGAATTCGATAATCGCTGTTTTTGCACCGTCACCTTTACGTGCACCAAGTTTCATGATGCGAGTGTATCCGCCTTGGCGGTCCTCATAACGTGGAGCGATGTCTGAGAATAGCTTTTGAAGTGCTGTTTCACTGCTATCTTCGTCGGCTTTTTCGTTATATAAGAATGATTCTGCTTGACGACGGGCATGTAAATCGCCACGTTTACCAAGTGTAATCATCTTTTCAACAACAGACTGAAGTTCTTTCGCTTTCGCTTCTGTTGTTTCAAGGCGCTCATGTACAATAAGGTCAGTGGCAAGATTGCGTAGTAATGCCATACGTACGTCAGTTGTGCGACCTAATTTTCTAGCCATGTCAGTTCCCTCCTTTACAGAGTATCTCTATATCAGCGACTTTATCCTAGTCGTCTTTACGTAAGCCTAAGCCTAGTTCTTCAAGCTTATGCTTCACTTCCTCAAGAGATTTACGTCCAAGGTTACGAACCTTCATCATATCCTCTTCAGACTTTTGAGCAAGCTCTTGAACCGTGTTGATTCCAGCGCGCTTTAGGCAGTTGTAAGAACGTACAGATAAGTCAAGTTCTTCGATGGTCATTTCAAGAACCTTTTCTTTCTGGTCCTCTTCTTTTTCAACCATAATTTCTGCTTTTTGGGCTTCGTCGGTTAGTCCAACAAAAATATTTAGGTGTTCCATATAAATCTTGGCACCTAAAGATACTGCTTCTTCTGGTCGAATGCTTCCGTCAGTCCATACGTCTAACGTTAGCTTATCAAAATTTGTCACCTGACCTACGCGAGTGTTTTCCACTTGGTAGGTTACACGTGAAATCGGAGTGAAAATGGAATCAACTGGAATGACGCCGATTGGCTGATCATCATGGTTGTTTGTTTCTGCAGGGCGATACCCACGTCCTTTTTCAGCAGTGATACGCATGCGTAAACTAGCATTCGTTTGAAGCGTCGCAATGTGGATTTCAGGGTTTAAAACCTCAACATCGCTATCATGCGTGATGTCTGCTGCCGTAACAGATCCTTCTCCCTGCACATCAATCTCCAACGTTTTCGTTTCTTCAGAAAAAATCTTCAGAGCTAGTTTCTTAAGATTAATCACGATTGTTGTAACATCTTCTACTACACCATCGATTGTTGAAAATTCATGAAGAGCTCCATCAATCTGAACTGATGTTACAGCAGCGCCAGGAAGTGAGGATAATAGGATACGACGCAAGGAGTTTCCTAGTGTTGTACCATACCCACGTTCAAGCGGTTCGACGACGAACTTTCCAAATGTTGCATCATCGCTGATCTCAACCGTTTCAATTTTTGGCTTTTCAATTTCGATCATTAAATTTAACCCTCCTTCAAAACGTCGAAACCCCGGTTAGACTAAAGTCTAACCGAAATTCCTCAGGTAGGCAGTCCCCGTTTTTGCACATCTTTTATATTATCAATCTTTTGTCTTGTGCAATGTTGTTTAATAGCTATCATAACCCATTATAGACAGGGTGACAAATTCTATACAAACAAATTATACACGACGACGTTTTGGTGGGCGGCAACCATTGTGTGGTACTGGGGTAACATCACGAATGGCTGTAACTTCAAGGCCTGCTGCTTGTAGGGAACGAATAGCCGCTTCCCGACCAGCTCCTGGACCTTTTACAGTTACTTCTAGACTTTTCATACCGTGTTCTTGAGATGATTTAGCTGCTGCTTCCGCTGCCATTTGAGCTGCGAAAGGAGTAGATTTACGAGAGCCCTTGAAACCAAGGGAACCAGAACTGCTCCAGCTAATTACATTACCTTGAACATCGGTGATCGTAACAATTGTATTGTTAAAAGTAGAACGAATGTGCGCGACACCAGATTCTATATTCTTTTTCACGCGTTTCTTACGTACGTTTGTTTTACGAGCCATAGAGTTTCACTTACCTCCTTTGCCTTATTTTTTCTTATTAGCGATTGTACGACGTGGACCTTTACGTGTACGAGAGTTGTTCTTCGTTTTTTGTCCGCGTAGTGGAAGACCACGACGGTGACGTACTCCACGATACGAGCCAATCTCAATTAAACGTTTAATATCTAGGGAGTTTTCACGGCGAAGATCACCTTCAACGTTGTATCCCTCAACAGCTTTACGAATCTGAGCTAGTTCATCTTCAGTAAGATCACGAACGCGTGTATCTTCTGCAACGCCAGCTTCAGCTACGATTTCTTTCGCTGTAGTATGGCCGATTCCATACACATAGGTTAATGAAATGACTACACGCTTGTCACGTGGAATGTCTATACCTGCAACACGTGCCATTCAGCAGTGCACCTCCTTCAGTACTATCCTTGTTTTTGTTTATGCTTAGGGTTATCGCAAATAACCATTACTTTACCTTTACGACGGACAACTTTGCATTTTTCGCAAATTGGTTTAACAGATGCTCTTACCTTCATCATCCATACCTCCTTTTAGACGGAGTATTTCACGCTACTTATAGCGGTAGGTAATACGTCCTCTACTTAAATCATAAGGAGAAAGTTCAACCGTCACTTTATCTCCAGGCAAAATGCGAATGAAGTGCATACGTATTTTACCGGAAACATGGGCTAGCACAGTATGACCGTTTTCTAACTCCACTTTAAACATTGCATTAGGCAATGTGTCAACAACGGTACCTTCAACTTCAATTACATCTTCTTTCGCCATCGAGTTGATCCTCCTTCAAATCAGTCACTGCTTCATTTACAAATTTTGATAAGGCAAATCGGAGTTTGCCATTCGTTACGCGACCAGTTTCTAGAAGGCTGTTTTGGACTTCTGGGGATATATAGTCCATTAATTTAATGTGATGAACGTTCTTTTTCTTAGGACGATCATACTTTCTTTTCTCCCCATCCGCTAGCAGCACAAAACGATTATCAACTACACCGATGATAATCATATATTGTTCTACCTCTCGCCCTTGCAAGACACGAACAACTTGACCTATTCGTGGACTCGACTCCGCTTCGTTCAACAACGATCACCTTCACTTAGGCTTTTGTTAATATCTCAAAACCTTCATCCGTTATGGCAATGGTATGCTCAAAGTGAGCGCACAATTTACCATCTTCTGTAACAACCGTCCAATTGTCATCAAGTGTTTTAACATAACGCTCACCTGCATTGACCATTGGTTCTACGGCTAAGACCATTCCAGGCTTCAAACGAGGGCCTTTATTGGGCGGTCCGAAATGTGGAATCTGTGGGTCTTCATGTAGTTCTTGACCTACACCATGACCGACATATTCCCGCACAATCGAAAAGCCTTTAGGCTCTACAAATGACTGAATCGCATGAGAGATGTTTGATAATCGAACAGCAGGTTTTGCTTCGTTTAACCCTTTAAAAAGGCATTCTTCTGTTACATCAAGCAATTCCTGCGTTTCTTCATCAATTTCACCTACTGGATACGTCCAGGCTGAATCACCATGATATCCTTTATATTTAGCACCAATATCAATGGATATAATGTCACCATTATTCAGCGTGCGATCTCCCGGAATACCATGTACCAGCTCTTCATTGACCGAAGTACAAATACTACCACGGAACCCATTATAACCTTTAAAAGAAGGAATTGCATCCATATCGCGAATGAATTTATCTGCTATATCATCTAATTGCTGTGTTGTAATGCCTGGTTTTATATGCTTTTGCAATTCTTGGTGCGTCAGTGCAACGATTTTACCTGCGTGACGCATGATTTCAATTTCGCGTGGTGTTTTTGTAATTATCATTAAGATAAGCCTCCGAGCTTTTCATCGATATCATGGAAAACTTTATCAATGTCTTGGTCGCCATCAATGGTAACGAGATATCCCTTATCTTCATAGAAGTTTAAGAGAGGTTTTGTGTTTTGTAGATTGACTTCCAAGCGCTTGCGAACCGTTTCTGGCTTGTCATCATCGCGTTGAATCAATTCGGAACCATCATGATCACATTTCCCTTCTACTTTAGGAGGGTTATATTTCACATGATATGTTGCTCCACATGTCGGGCATATGCGACGGCCTGTTAAGCGCTCCACAAGGTGTTCAGTATCAACATCGATATGAAGTACATAATCAAGTGTTGTACCTAAATCAGTTAATAAGTTTTCTAGCGCTTCTGCCTGAGCAATGGTTCTTGGAAACCCATCAAGCAAAAAGCCATTCTTACAATCATCTTTGGCAAGGCGTTCGCGAACTATACCTATTGTTACTTCATCAGGTACAAGTTCGCCAGCATCCATATAGGATTTAGCCTCATTTCCTAGCTGTGTTCCTTCTTTGATCGCAGAACGGAACATATCTCCTGTTGAGATATGAGGGATTTCATACTTTTCAACGATTTTTTCCGCCTGGGTGCCTTTTCCGGCCCCGGGAGGACCCATTAAGATTAAGTTCAAAATGTTCCCCTCGCTCTCATTGGTTAGTACAATCTTATTTAATGAAGCCTTTATAGTGACGTTTCACTAGTTGGCTCTCTAATTGTTTCATTGTTTCTAAAGCTACACCTACTACGATTAGTAGACCTGTACCTCCGATTTGTACACTTTGCGGTAGTCCTACTAGTCCTCCAAGCACAACAGGCATAATAGCGATAAGTGCCAAGAACAGAGATCCTACAAATGTTAAACGGTACAAGACACGAGTCAAATACGTTTCAGTGTTCTTTCCTGGACGAATTCCAGGAATGTACCCACCTTGTTTCTTCAGATTCTCTGCCATTTGTTCAGGATTAACTTGAACAAATGTGTAGAAATAGGTGAATGCTATGATTAGTCCTACATAAATAATCATTCCAGGCCAGTTCTGATAATCAAAAATATACTGGATGGTACTCGCAATCTCATTATCACCAAAGAAGCCAGCCACTGTACGTGGAGCAATGATGAAGGAAATTGCGAAGATTACTGGAATTACCCCTGCTGCGTTTACCTTAATTGGTAAGTGGGTAGAGTGTCCACCAACAGGTGAACGGTTAACTAAACGTTTCGCATATTGGATTGGGATTTTACGCAATGCTTGTTGAATGAAAATGACACCAACAACAATTGCTACCGTGACCAACGCGATTAATGCTACAATAACTAAATTTATAAATAACTGCTCACCAGCATCCGCAATATACTTTTCATAAAGTTGGTTTACACCACTAGGAATACCAGCTGCAATTCCTGCAAAAATTAGAATTGAAATCCCATTTCCTACGCCATGAGCAGTGATTTGTTCACCTAACCACATTAAAAAGGCTGTTCCACTTGTTAGAACCAAAGCAATTACTAAGAATTTAGTAACACCAGGATCTGCAATCAACTGACCTTGAGTTAGTGTGTTAAAGCCAATTGACATTCCAATTGCTTGGATAAAAGCAAGAACAACCGTTGCGTAGCGAGTAAACTGAGCTAATTTACGACGTCCAACTTCACCTTGCTTTTTCCATTCAGCAAATTTCGGTACAACATCCATTTGCAACAATTGCATGATAATGGATGCCGTAATGTAAGGCATAATTCCCATTGCAAAGATGGAGAATTGTTTCAATGCCCCACCTCCGAATGTGTTTAAGAAACCAAAAACGTTATTTTCATTCATAAAGTTAATGGCTTCTTTATTGGTGAATGGAACAGGAATAAACGTTCCAAGGCGGAAGATGATTAGCATAGCAAGTGTAAAAAAAATCTTCCGTCGTATATCACCCACGCGCATAAAATTGGAGATTGTCTGGAACATTAGATCACCTCAGTTTGACCGCCCGCTGCTTCAATTGCTTCCTTCGCTGAAGCAGAGAACTTATGAGCTTTTACGTTTAGTTTCTTTACAATGTTACCTTTTCCAAGAATCTTGATACCTGATTCAAGTTTGCTAACCACGCCTGTTTCAAGTAAAAGCTCAGGAGTGACTTCTGTACCATCTTCAAAACGATTTAATGCTTCAAGGTTCACTACTGCGTACTCTTTACGGTGAATGTTTGTAAAACCACGCTTCGGTAGGCGTTGGAATAAAGGCATTTGACCACCTTCGAAACCTGGACGCACACCGCCGCCAGCACGAGCTTTTTGCCCTTTATGACCACGGCCAGAGGTTTTACCATTACCTGAAGACATGCCGCGACCAACGCGGTTACGTTCTTTACGAGTACCTTTTACTGCCTTCAATTCATGAAGTTTCATTCGAGCACCTCCTCTTTTACGCTTTACGTTTATTAAGCTTCTTTAACCGTTACTAGGTGAGATATCTTATCGGCCATACCACGTACAGCTGGAGTATCGTCATGAACAACGGTTTGATTAATTTTGTTAAGACCAAGAGCCTTTACAGTAGAGCGTTGCCCTTCTGGTCTGCCAATTACACTGCGCGTGAGGGTAATTTCTAATTTTTTAGACATGTCATTTCCCTCCTTATCCTAACAGTTCTTCTACAGACTTTCCACGAAGTTTTGCTACGTCTTCTGCACGCTTCAATTCGTCAAGTCCGTTTAGAGTTGCACGTACCATGTTAATTGGTGTGTTAGATCCTAATGATTTAGAAAGAATATCACCTACACCTGCAAGTTCAAGCACGGCACGAACAGGTCCACCAGCGATAACTCCTGTACCTTCTGCTGCTGGCTTCATTAGGATGTTACCAGCACCAAAACGTCCAACGATTTCATGTGGGATCGTAGTTCCAACTCTAGGTACTTCAATTAAATTTTTCTTCGCATCTTCAATTGCCTTACGAATCGCTTCTGGTACTTCTAGGGCTTTACCCGTACCAAAGCCAACATGACCATTTTTATCTCCTACTACAACCAATGCAGCAAAACGGAAACGGCGTCCACCTTTAACAACCTTTGCTACACGATTGACCGTAACAACGCGTTCTTCAAGATCTAATTTACTTGGATCAACGCTTATACGCATGTGTATGTCCCTCCTTTTACTATTAAAATTCTAGACCAGCTTCGCGAGCAGCGTCAGCTAAAGCTTTTACACGGCCGTGATATAGATAACCACCACGGTCAAAAACAATTGTTTTGAAACCATTGTCTTGCGCACGCTTTGCAACTAATTCACCAATCTTAGCTGCTGCTTCTACGTTACCAGTATTCTCTAGATTTAAATCATTTTCAACTGTAGAAGCGCTTGATACTGTTACACCATTCACATCATCGATAAGTTGTGCATAGATGTGTTTGTTTGAACGATAAACGTTAAGACGTGGACGTTCCGGAGTACCAGCTACTTTTTTACGAACGCGTGAATGTCTTTTCTTACGTACCGCATTTTTATCAGCTTTTGTGATCATCTAGGTCACTCCTTTCTGTTCCCTATCGAACCTTATTTAGCAGTCTTACCTTCTTTACGACGTACATTTTCACCTTCGTAACGAATACCTTTTCCTTTGTAAGGTTCAGGTGGGCGAATGGATCGGATGTTTGCAGCTACCGCACCAACTAGCTCTTTGTCGATACCTTTTACAGTAATCTTAGCCTGGGACGGAACTTCAAGCTCGATACCATCACGGTTTTCAATCTCAACTGGGTGAGAGTAACCAGCGTTCACTACAACCTTGTCACCTTGTTTCATTGCACGGTAACCAACACCTTGAATCTCAAGGCTTTTTTCGAATCCTTTAGAAACACCTTCAACCATGTTTCCAATAAGGCTACGAGTAGTACCATGTAAGGAACGGTGCTCTTTGTTGTCAGATGGACGTTCAACTGTTAGAACGTTGTCTTCGATCTTAATTGTCATTTCAGGGTGTAATGTGCGAGTTAATTCGCCTTTAGGGCCTTTAACTGTTACATCGTCCCCATCAATATTAATTTCAACACCTTCTGGGATGTGTAAATGTTTTAATCCTACACGAGACATTCTATGCACCTCCTCATTTATAGAAATATATTACCAAACGTAAGCAAGCACTTCGCCGCCGATAGCTTGTTGACGTGCTTCTTTGTCTGTTAGTACACCATGTGAAGTAGAAACGACTGCTATTCCAAGACCGTTTAACACACGAGGGATTTCATCCGCTTTTGCATAAACACGAAGCCCTGGCTTACTGATACGTTTAAGTCCAGTAATTACGCGCTCGTTGTTCGCACCGTATTTAAGAAAAATGCGTATGATTCCTTGTTTATTATCTTCTACGAATTCGTAATCACGTACGAAACCTTCACGCTTAAGGATGTCTGCAACTTCCTTTTTAAGTTGTGAAGCAGGAAGTTCAAGTTTCTCGTGACGTACCATGTTTGCATTACGAATACGAGTTAGCATATCTGCAATTGGATCTGTCATGACCATTAGTGTTTACCTCCTTCCCTAATGTGGGATTACCAGCTTGCTTTTTTGACTCCAGGAATTTGACCTTTGTATGCAAGTTCACGGAAACAAATACGGCAAAGTTTAAAATCTCGTAGCACTGAGTGTGGACGTCCACAACGTTCGCAACGCGTGTACTCACGGACTTTATACTTTTGAGGTCTTTGTTGTTTCACGATCATTGATTTTTTAGCCACTATTTTCCCTCCTTTTAAAGCTTAATAGCTTATTTTTGGAAAGGCATACCGAATTGAGTTAATAATTCGCGTGCTTCTTCGTCATTATTAGCTGTAGTTACAATAACGATATCCATACCGCGTACTTTGTTAACTTTATCATAATTAATCTCTGGGAAAATCAATTGTTCTTTAACTCCAAGTGTGTAGTTTCCACGGCCATCGAAGGCTTTCTTGGAAATTCCACGGAAGTCACGAACACGTGGTAGAGATACAGCAATTAGTTTTTGTAGAAACTCATACATGCGCTCACCACGAAGGGTTACTTTTGCACCAATAGGCATTCCTTCACGTAGACGGAAACCTGCGATTGATTTTTTCGCCTTTGTAATCAAAGGTTTTTGACCAGAGATCAATGTTAACTCCTCAACAGCGTTGTCTAATGCCTTTGCATTTTGCACCGCGTCACCAACACCCATGTTGATGATGATTTTTTCAACCTTCGGTACCTGCATTACTGATTCATAATCGAATTTGCTCTGTAAAGATGGAATTACTTCCTCTTTATATTGTTTCATAAGTTCGTTCATCGGGTAGCCCTCCTTTCGTCGCTAAGTTATTTATCTAACGCTTCACCGGATTTTTTAGCGATACGAACTTTGTTTCCGTCGCGCTCTTCATAGCTAACGCGAGTTGGTTCGCCAGTTTTCGGATCAATTGGTAATACGTTCGATACATGGATAGGTGCTTCCTGGCTAAGGATCCCGCCCTGAGGGTTGTCTTGTGACGGCTTGGCATGTTTTTTAATAACATTTACGCCTTCTACAAGGACACGCTCTTTTTTGGGATAAGCTTCAAGAATCGTAGCTTCTTTGCCTTTATCCTTACCAGTGATCACCATGACTTTGTCACCTTTTTTTACGTGCATGCTTGTGGCACCTCCTTACAAGGCAAAAAATTCTTGACTATAATACTTCTGGAGCTAGTGATACAATCTTCATAAATTTGTGTTCACGAAGTTCACGAGCAACAGGTCCGAAAATACGAGTACCACGTGGGCCTTTATCGTCTTTGATAATTACCGCAGCATTTTCGTCAAAGCGGATGTAAGAACCGTCTTTACGGCGAGCTCCAGTTTTAGAACGAACGATAACAGCACGTACTACTTCGTTCTTTTTGACAACGCCACCTGGTGTTGCTTGTTTCACTGAGCATACAATTACATCGCCAATGTTTGCAGTTTTACGGCCTGAACCGCCTAGAACTTTAATAGTCTTCACTTCACGTGCACCAGAGTTGTCTGCAACTTTTAACGTGCTTTCTTGTTGAATCATACAGGTGTTACCTCCCTTCGGCATTCATTCCGAGCGATCTCTATTAGATAATTACTGATTCTTCAACGATTTCTACTAAACGGAAACGTTTGCTTGCTGAAAGAGGACGAGTTTCCATGATTCTTACAACATCGCCTACTTTAGCTGAGTTCTGCTCATCATGTGTTTTGAACTTCTTTGAATATTTAACACGTTTACCATAAAGTTGATGGAACTTATAAGTCTCAACTAAAACGGTAACCGTTTTATCCATTTTATCTGAAACGACACGGCCAACATAAACTTTACGATTATTACGCTCTTCAGTCATCGAGGCTAACCTCCTCTCGTTTATCTATTATTTACGCCTACTTCACGTTCACGAACAACGGTTTTCATACGCGCGATTGACTTACGAACCTGACGGATGCGCGCTGTGTTTTCCAACTGGCCTGTTGCAAGTTGGAAGCGTAAGTTGAAAAGCTCTTCTTTAAGAGATTTAACTTTTTGTTCAATTTCGGCAGTGGTTAGTTCTCTAATTTCATTAGCCTTCATTGATCTCACCACCAATTTCTTCACGTTTTACAAACTTCGTCTTAATCGGTAGTTTGTGAGAAGCAAGACGCAATGCTTCGCGTGCAACTTCTTCAGATACACCAGCGATTTCAAACATGATCTTACCTGGTTTCACAACTGCTACCCAGCCTTCAGGAGCACCTTTACCGGAACCCATACGTACCTCTAGAGGTTTAGCTGTATAAGGTTTGTCTGGGAAAATCTTAATCCATACTTTACCGCCACGTTTCATGTAACGAGTCATAGCAATACGTGCTGCCTCGATTTGACGGCTTGTGATTCGAGCTGGTTCTACAGCTTGTAGTCCAAATTCACCGAAAGCTACAGTAGTACCGCCTTTTGCACGGCCACCTAAGCTGTCGCGATGTTGCTTACGATATTTAACGCGTTTTGGCATTAACATAATGCTTATCCCCCTTCCTTAATTCTTTTTAGATGGAAGGACTTCTCCACGATAAATCCACACTTTAACACCTAGCTTACCGTAAGTAGTGTCTGCTTCTGCAGTACCATAATCGATATCTGCGCGAAGTGTGTGTAGTGGTACAGTACCTTCACTATAACGTTCTGCACGTGCAATGTCAGCCCCGCCTAGACGACCAGATACTTGGGTTTTAATACCTTTAGCACCGGCACGCATAGCGCGTTGGATAGATTGTTTTTGTGCACGACGGAATGAAACACGGTTTTCTAATTGTTTTGCGATGTTATCAGCAACTAGTGCTGCATCTAAATCAGCTTTTTTCACTTCAACGATGTTGATGTGAACTCTTTTACCAGTAAGTTCATTAAGAGCTTTACGAAGTGCTTCAACTTCGGAACCACCTTTACCAATTACCATTCCTGGCTTAGCAGTGTGGATGGAAATGTTAACGCGGTTCGCAGCACGTTCGATTTCAACTGTAGAAAGAGCTGCTTCTGAAAGACGATTTTCTACATATTCACGAATTTTAATGTCTTCATGTAGTAAATCTGCATAATCTTTACCGGAGTACCATTTAGACTCCCAGTCACGAATAACGCCAATACGCAGACCTACTGGATTAACTTTTTGACCCACTTCTTATCCCTCCTTCTTTTCTGATACAACTACTGTGATATGGCTAGTGCGCTTGTTGATTTGGCTTGCACGTCCCATTGCGCGAGGACGGAAACGTTTCAACGTTACACCTTCGTCTACAAACGCTTCAGAAATCACTAGGTTTTCTGGGTCCATTTCATAGTTATGCTCAGCGTTTGCAATCGCAGAATTTAATACCTTTTCAATTTCCGGAGAAGCTCCGCGTTGTGTATGACGTAATACCGCAATCGCTTCGCCAACCTTTTTTCCTCGAATTAAATTGATTACCAAACGAACTTTACGAGGAGCAATACGAACGGATTTCGCAACGGCTTTGGCTTGCATCTTGTGTGCCTCCTCTCATTTAGCGTTTTGTTTTCTTGTCATCGCCACCATGGCCTTTAAACGTACGTGTTGGTGCGAATTCGCCAAGTTTATGACCTACCATGTCTTCTGTAACATAAACAGGTACATGTTTGCGTCCATCATATACTGCGATTGTGTGTCCAACAAAATTAGGGAAAATTGTAGAACGACGAGACCAAGTTTTGATCACCTGATGCTTGTTATCTTCGTTTAATGATTCTACTTTCTTCATCAAGTGATCATCGACGAAAGGTCCTTTCTTTAGGCTACGTCCCATGAATTTACCTCCCTTCGTGTTTGACAATAAGAATATTGCTTATTATCAAGCATATTATTTCTTACGACGACGAACGATATATTTATCAGTATCTTTGTTACGTTTACGAGTCTTCTTACCAAGAGTAGGTTTACCCCATGGAGACATTGGAGAAGGAAGACCGATTGGCGCGCGTCCTTCACCACCACCGTGTGGGTGATCAACTGGGTTCATAACAGAACCACGAACAGTTGGACGTACACCTTTCCAACGAGAGCGTCCAGCTTTACCTACAGTGATAAGTTCATGTTCTAGGTTACCAACTTGCCCTACAGTTGCGCGGCAAGTACCAAGAATCAAGCGAACTTCGCCTGAAGTTAAGCGAACTAGTGTATATTTACCTTCACGTCCAAGGATTTGAGCCTGCGCACCTGCTGAACGAGCTAGCTGTCCACCGTGACCTGGCTTCAACTCAATGTTGTGAATAGTAGTACCTACAGGAATGTCTTTCAACGGAAGAGCGTTACCTACTTTGATGTCTGCTTCCTCACCAGCAATAATAGTAGTATCTACTTTAAGGCCTTTAGGAGCAAGGATATAACGCTTTTCACCATCAACATAGTTGATTAATGCAATGTTAGCGGAACGGTTTGGATCGTACTCGATGCTAGCAACGCGGCCTGGTATTCCATCTTTGTCGCGATTGAAGTCGATTTTACGATATTGACGCTTATGACCTCCGCCTTGATGACGAACTGTTAGACGACCTTGGTTATTACGTCCACCTTTGTTATGAAGTGGAGTTAACAAGGATTTTTCTGGTTGATCAGTTGTGATTTCGCTGAAATCAGAACCTGACATAAACCGACGACCGTTTGTGGTTGGTCTATATTTTTTAATCGCCATCTGTTTACCCTCCTTTATTGTTGAAGTTTATTTATTATGCACCTTCGAAGAATTCAAGGTCTTGGCTATCTTCAGTTAACGTTACAATAGCTTTTTTACTATCTGAACGGTAACCTCCATAACGACCCATACGCTTGAATTTACCTTTAGTGTTCATTGTGTTTACTTTTTCAACTTTAACATCAAAGATTGTTTGAATAGCTTCTTTGATTTCAGTCTTATTTGAATCTGCATCAACTTCGAATGTATATTTTTTCTCAGCCATTATATCAGCAGATTGTTCTGTGATAATGGGGCGCTTAATAATATCACGTGGATCTTTCATTATGCAAGCACCTCCCCTGCTTTTTCAGCTGCTTCTTTAGTTAAAATCAGCTTGTCATGCGTTAGCAAGTCAAGTACATTTACTTGATCAAGTGTTACGGCTTTAACACCAGGAATGTTGTTAGAAGAACGAACAACGTTTTCGTCATGGTCAACTGTAACAATTAGAGCTTCTTTTGCACTAAGTCCGTTTAGTAGGTTCGCAACTTCTTTTGTCTTTGGAGCTTCAAGTGAAAGACTCTCAAGTACGAAAAGGTCATTGCTTGCTGCTTTTTCAGAAAGAGCAGATTTTAGAGCTAAACGACGTACTTTTTTAGGTAGCTTGTAGCTGTAACTGCGTGGTGTAGGACCAAATACAGTACCACCACCTACCCATTGTGGTGAACGGATGGAACCTTGACGAGCACGTCCTGTTCCTTTTTGACGCCACGGTTTGCTTCCTCCGCCACTTACTTCTGATCTGTTCTTAACTTCATGAGTACCTTGACGTAATGATGCGCGTTGCATCAATACAGTCTCATGCATAACATGTTCATTTGGTTCAATACCAAAAACGGCATCAGCTAATTCTACATCACCAACTTGAGAACCGCTTTGGTTATAAAGTGTTATTTTAGGCATGACTTATCCTCCCTTCGTTTTGTAATTAATGGACCGCGCTTGGGCCTGTAATTTTAACGTAAGATTTCTTCGCACCAGGTACATTACCTTTAACAAGTAGAAGGTTACGTTCTTCGTCTACTTTAACAACCTCAAGGTTTTGGATTGTTACTGTTCTAGCACCCATTTGACCAGGTAGTTTTTTACCTTTGAAAACGTGCATAGAGTTAATGTCACCCATTGTACCTGGACGACGGTGGTAACGAGAACCGTGTGTTAGTGGTCCAGTGGATTGGTTATGGCGCTTGATTGCACCTTGGAAACCTTTCCCCTTAGAAGTACCAGTAACATCAATTTTGTCTCCAGCTGCAAATACGTTTACAGAAACCTCTTGACCCATTTCGTAGTCTTCAAGGTTTGTATCACGGAATTCACGAATGAAGCGCTTAGGAGTTGTTTCAGCTTTTTCAACATGGCCTTTAACAGGCTTGTTAGCTAACTTTACGCGCTTTTCAGCGAATCCTAACTGGATTGCTTCATATCCATCATTTTCAACTGTTTTCTTTTGAAGAACAACGTTTGGTTCTGCTTGAATAACAGTTACTGGTGTTAACTCGCCATTGTCATTGAAAAGCTGAGTCATACCAATTTTACGACCTAAGATTCCTTTCGTCATCCGTTACACCTCCTATTTCGTTCGTATTATTTATAATTTAATTTCAATGTCCACTCCGGATGGTAAATCTAAACGCATTAGTGAGTCAACCGTTTGTGGTGTTGGATTAACAATGTCAATCAAACGTTTATGCGTACGCATTTCAAATTGCTCACGAGCATCTTTGAATTTATGTGTAGCACGTAGAATCGTATAGATAGATCGATCTGTAGGAAGCGGGATTGGACCAGATACATTAGCACCGGAACGCTTCGCTGTGTCTACGATTTTTTCAGCGGATTGATCAAGAATACGGTGATCATACGCCTTTAAACGGATACGGATTTTCTCTTTTGCCATTATTTTCCCTCCTTTTTTCGCCCATTTTAGTAATAGACATTCTCCGCGAAAATTCATCCTGACCGCCCTGCCATGGCAAAGGGGCCGGGTGTGTCAGCAACCTTTCGCTTCATCGCCTTTTATGACCAACATTATTCATTATAATAAATAGTTAGTCCATATGCAAGAGTGAATTCAATATTCATCGAATGAATTCGCACTTTTAATATTATACAAATCATATAGACACAAATCAAGGGGGTAATTATAATTTCTATCATTTCTTATAGTTTTAGATTCTGATTTCGAGTTTCTTCTATTATAATGTGTTGATTTGTTATTACTCTTTTTACTATGAAAATGCTCACTAATCTATTACCCTCTGAAGATTTGTGGATTATGTACTTCTAAAACTAGACACCCACTCAAAATAGTCTCCCTAATCCTTAATCCCTTAATTATCATTTGTTAACCTTTCCATAACTATTGAACATAAGAACTAGAAAATGATAGCAGCAGAATAAATCGGGTACTTTTTAAGCTTGGGTACTAACCGTAAATGCCGAATGAAGCCCCCCAGCTTTTCGAAACAGGATTGCTACTCCCCATGGTACATACTCCATTGCAACCATAATCATGCTGTTACTTATTTCAAGATATATAAACAAGTAATATGTAAATCAAGGTTGAATAGATCGGTTAAAGAATAACCCAGTGGTTTCAGTTTAGCTAATTAGTGCAGAGGATTGCTGCAGAATATAGAGGATAATAAATCTTACCATACTGGAGATTTAAAAAAAGAGTTATGCGATACTAGCGAAAAGAACACCAGTCGATACGGATACGTAATCCATAAGTCACCACTTTTAAAATTTGATATACAAGAACAAAAGCGCAAGCGCCCCCTTAGAGGCGTAAAAACTGGATGCAACGTATGAGATAAAGGAAACACGAAGAGCGCAAACGTTCGATGTTGATTTATTATAAGGAGATGCAGGAAGATTACTAGTCGCTGCGCTCTGGAGCTGGACGTGGCCCCTATACATATTAAGTTATACACAAGCCAACCTTTTTATAGTACGCTAGACAACGAAAAAAAGCAGTGAGCTTGAAAGCTCACTGCTTTTAATAATCTTTAAAGATTACTCAACGATTTTAGAAACAACGCCAGCGCCTACTGTACGTCCGCCTTCACGGATTGAGAACTTAGTACCATCTTCGATAGCGATTTTGGAGATAAGCTCAACATCCATTTCAACGTTGTCACCAGGCATAACCATTTCAACGCCTTCAGGTAGCTGAATAACGCCAGTTACGTCTGTAGTACGGAAATAGAACTGTGGGCGATAGTTGTTGAAGAATGGAGTATGACGTCCACCTTCTTCTTTAGAAAGTACATAAACCTCAGCTTTGTACTTATGGTGTGGAGTAATCGTACCTGGCTTAGCAAGTACTTGTCCACGGTTGATGTCGTCACGGTTCACACCACGTAGTAGTGCACCGATATTGTCACCAGCTTCTGCATAGTCAAGAAGCTTACGGAACATTTCTACACCAGTAACAGTAGTCTTGAATGCTTGTTCTGCCATACCGATGATTTCAACGTCGTCACCAACTTTGATAGTTCCGCGCTCAACACGACCAGTAGCAACAGTACCACGGCCTGTGATTGAGAATACGTCCTCAATAGGCATCATGAATGGCTTGTCGTGGTCACGTTCTGGAGTTGGGATGTACTCATCAACAGCTTCCATAAGTTCGAAGATACGGTTAACATACTCTTCGTCACCTTCAAGTGCTTTTAGAGCAGAACCTTTTACAACTGGTACGTCATCGCCAGGGAATTCGTACTCAGATAGAAGATCGCGAACTTCCATTTCAACTAGTTCTAGAAGTTCTTCGTCGTCTACCATGTCAGTTTTGTTAAGGAATACTGCAATAGCAGGTACACCAACCTGACGAGAAAGTAGGATGTGCTCACGAGTTTGTGGCATTGGTCCGTCAGCTGCAGAGACAACTAGGATCGCACCGTCCATTTGTGCTGCACCAGTAATCATGTTTTTAACATAGTCAGCGTGCCCTGGGCAGTCAACGTGTGCATAGTGACGGTTGTCAGTTTCGTACTCAACGTGTGCAGTCGCGATTGTGATTCCACGCTCGCGCTCTTCTGGAGCACCGTCGATTTGGTCATATGCCATTGCTGTACCTGAACCTGAACGATTGTGTAGGCATGTAGTGATTGCTGCAGTTAATGTAGTTTTACCATGGTCAACGTGTCCAATTGTCCCGATATTGACGTGGGCCTTGGAACGGTCAAATTTTTCTTTACCCATTAAAAACTTCCTCCTTTAAATATGCAAAGTTATAATTATAAACTAAATTTATTTGTGGCATAGAATCGAAACGATGTCTACACACGAATCGATTCTATACTTACAATACAAGTTATACTTGAAGTTCGTCAAAAAATCAATTATTGACCAGAATTTTTCTTAACAATTTCTTCAGAAATGCTCTTCGGTACTTCTTCATAGTGAGAGAAGTGCATTGTGTACGTTCCACGACCTTGCGTGTTGGAACGTAAGCTCGTTGCATAACCAAACATTTCAGAAAGTGGTACGAAAGCTTTTACAAGCTGAGCAGAACCACGAGTATCCATACCTTCTACACGTCCACGACGGGAAGTTACGTCACCCATGATATCACCCATGTACTCTTCTGGAATAACGATCTCAACTTTCATCATTGGCTCAAGAAGAACTGGTTTACACTTGTTCTTCGCTTCTTTAAGAGCCATAGAAGCTGCAACTTTATAAGCCATTTCATTGGAGTCAACATCGTGGTAAGAACCATCAAATAGAGTCGCTTTAATATCGATTAATGGATAACCAGCAACAACCCCATTTTCCATAGCTTCTCCAATACCTTGTTGAACAGATGCGATGTATTCACGAGGAATTACACCACCAACGATTTTGTTGTTGAACTCAAAGCCAGCGCCTTCTTCGTTTGGTTCGAATGTAACCCAAACGTGACCGTATTGTCCACGACCACCAGACTGACGTACGAATTTACCTTCAACATCAGCTGAGCCACGGAACGTTTCACGGTAAGCAACTTGTGGGTTACCAATGTTCGCTTCTACCTTGAACTCAACCTTCAAACGGTCAACGATAACGTCAAGGTGAAGTTCACCCATACCAGAGATAATCGTTTGTCCTGTTTCTACGTTTGTTTCTGTTTTGAAAGTAGGGTCTTCTTCAGCTAGCTTCGTTAGAGCAACTGCCATCTTGTCTTGGTCTGCTTTAGATTTCGGCTCAATGGCAACTGAGATAACTGGGTCAGGGAAGTCCATGGATTCAAGAATAACAAGGTTCTTTTCATCACAAAGTGTGTCACCTGTTGCAGTATCTTTCAAACCAACACCAGCTGCGATATCTCCTGCATATACTTCGGAGATCTCTTGACGGGAGTTTGCGTGCATTTGTAGGATACGACCTACACGCTCACGCTTATCCTTAGTAGAGTTTCTTACGTATGAACCGGAGCTTAGAACACCAGAGTACACACGGAAGAATGTTAGTTTACCAACGTAAGGGTCCGTCATAACCTTAAAGGCTAGTGCAGAGAATGGTTCTTTGTCGTCTGGACGACGAACAACTTCTTCTTCTGTACGTGGAACGAAACCTTCGATTGGTGGCACATCAAGAGGTGAAGGTAGATAATCGATGACCGCATCAATTAGTAACTGTACACCTTTATTCTTGAATGCAGAACCGCAAAGTACTGGATAGAAATCAACGCTTAGGGTAGCTTTACGAATAGCTTTCATAAGCTCATCGTTAGAGATTTCTTCTCCTTCAAGGTACTTCATCATTAGATCCTCATCTGATTCTGCAACACCTTCAACTAGCTTTCCGCGATATTCATCAGCAATTTCCTTGTGGCTGTCAGGGATTTCACGAGCTTCAGCACGTGTCCCTAAATCATCAAGGTAATAGTATGCTTGCATTCCGATTAGGTCAATTACACCTTCGAAATGATCCTCTGCACCAATCGGCAGTTGGATTGGGTGTGCATTAGCACCTAAACGATCTTGTAGTGTACCTACGGAGTAAAGGAAATCAGCTCCTACTTTGTCCATCTTGTTAACGAAAACAATACGTGGAACACCGTAAGTAGTAGCCTGACGCCATACTGTTTCAGTTTGTGGTTCAACACCTGACTGTGCATCAAGTACTGCCACGGAACCGTCAAGTACACGAAGGGAACGTTCAACTTCAACTGTGAAGTCTACGTGTCCAGGAGTATCGATAATGTTAATACGATGATCCTTCCACTGAGCTGTTGTCGCAGCTGAAGTGATTGTAATTCCGCGTTCTTGTTCCTGTGACATCCAGTCCATTTGAGAAGCACCTTCGTGTGTTTCTCCTAGCTTGTGAATGCGTCCTGTGTAGAAAAGAATACGCTCGGTAGCAGTTGTTTTACCCGCATCAATGTGCGCCATGATACCAATGTTACGTGTCTTCTCCAAGGAGAACTCTCTTGGCATGAATTCTTCTCCTTCCTATTGGGTGGTATAGTGTTGGTTTCGCTATTACCAGCGATAGTGAGCAAATGCTTTGTTTGCTTCAGCCATTTTGTGAACATCTTCGCGTTTCTTAACAGAAGCGCCAGTGTTGTTCGCAGCGTCTAGAATTTCATTAGCTAAACGCTCTTCCATTGTTTTCTCACCGCGAAGACGAGAATAATTCACGACCCAACGTAGTCCTAGTGCTTGACGACGCTCAGGGCGTACTTCAACTGGTACCTGATAGTTAGATCCACCTACACGACGTGCTCTAACCTCAAGTACTGGCATTACGTTTTTAAGTGCTTGTTCAAAAGTTTCCATAGCGTCATTTCCGCTACGCTCTTGTACAAGATCGAAAGCTTTGTAAAGAATTTTTTGCGCTTTACCGCGTCGTCCGTCCACCATGATTTGGTTGATAAGGCGAGTTACAAGCTTTGAGTTGTACATTGGGTCCGGTAAGACATCACGCTTTGGTACTGGTCCTTTACGTGGCATATGTCCCCCTCCTTTCAAGAGTAGTTACTATTTTTTTATCTAACATGCATCGAGTCATGCATTACTTTTTAGGCTTTTTCGTTCCGTACTTGGAACGACCTTGCATACGGCCTTCAACACCTGCTGTATCAAGTGCGCCACGAACGATGTGGTAACGCACACCTGGTAAGTCCTTAACACGACCGCCACGGATAAGAACAACACTGTGCTCTTGTAGGTTGTGGCCAATACCAGGGATATACGCAGTAACCTCAATGCTGTTTGTCAAACGAACACGTGCATATTTACGAAGTGCAGAGTTCGGTTTCTTTGGTGTTAGTGTCCCAACACGCGTGCAAACACCACGCTTTTGAGGTGATGAAAGATCAGTAAAACGCTTTTTAAAGCTATTGTAACCTTTGTTTAGGGCTGGAGAGTCAGACTTTTTCGTCTTAGAAACACGCCCTTTGCGTACTAATTGGTTAATAGTAGGCATTCTATTTTCCTCCCTTCAAATCTAATTGAGTAAAACCACACATCCAGGTGGTTCATAAATAGGCAAAAAACAAAGCTTTCGCGAATGACAGAATCATACCGCCAAAACTTCACTGCTTTATCGCCACTACAGCTGCTCCAACGTCGATCCCACAAGCTCTTCCTAATTTATTCATAGAATCTACTTGTGTAACTGGAGTTGTTAGCTCCTCGGCAAGACGCAGAACTCTAGTAGTTACTTGCTGTTCAGCATCTTCAGCAATGATAACTTCTTGAACTTTACCATGTTTCATAGCTTTCATGGTTTGTTTAGTTCCGATGACTATATTCGGCTTGGCCTGTGCTACTTTTTCATAAGACATATAAAATATCCTCCAAAGTAACAAGGATAAATGGAAGCACCTTGAATATAGTATCACTCACCTATCGTAATGTCAACGTAGTTTGAATGATTTTTTCAAGATACTTCCGTAATTATCACTTGCAACATCAACTTAATGATTTAGGATTGGGTAATCTCTTCAGGCTCTTCTGCCTTAATCATATCTTCTGTTAGTTCATCTGATGCAGGTTGAACACTGCGATATCTAGGCATTCCAGTACCAGCTGGTACAAGCTTACCAATGATAACATTCTCTTTAAGACCAAGCAATTCATCACGTTTTCCTTTAATTGCAGCATCTGTAAGAACACGTGTTGTTTCTTGGAAGGACGCTGCTGATAAGAAGGAATCTGTTTCAAGTGATGCCTTGGTAATTCCGAGAAGTACTGGACGGCCAAATGCCGGTTGTTTACCAGTAAGCAATGCAGATTCATTAGCTTCTTTGAATTGGTGAATCTCAAGTAAGGAGCCAGGTAGAACATCTGTGTCACCAGCATCATGTACTCGGATTTTACGAAGCATCTGACGAACCATAACTTCAACGTGCTTGTCGCCGATTTCAACACCTTGCATACGATATACTTTTTGTACCTCTTTTAGCAAGTACGTTTCAACGCCTTCTAAGCCTTGGATTTTCAATAGATCTTTTGGATCAATTGAACCTTCTGTTAATGGTTCACCTGCGATGACAGAGTCACCAACAGCAACTTTCATACGAGCACCATAGGAAGCAGTATAGCTACGCTTTTCAACTTCACCTTGAATGGCAATCTCTAGTTTGTCTTTCACTTCATTAACTTCCTCTACTGTACCATGAATTTCACTGATTACAGCTTGCCCTTTCGGGTTACGAGCTTCGAATAACTCTTGGATACGAGGAAGACCTTGTGTGATGTCATCTCCCGCAACACCACCTGTGTGGAAGGTACGCATTGTAAGCTGAGTACCAGGTTCACCGATTGATTGTGCTGCGATGATTCCAACTGCTTCTCCAACTTCAACTTCGGAACCAGTAGCAAGGTTACGGCCGTAACACTTCTTACATACACCGTGGTGTGTGTTACATGTAAACACAGAGCGGATAACTGCAGTTTTAACACCAGAGTCAGAAATGTACTTAGCTGCATCTTCTGAAATAACTTCATTAGGTTTCGCTAGCACTTCCCCTGTTTCTGGATGCTTAATGGTTTGATAAGCAGTACGCCCAACAAGACGATCCACAATTGGTTCGATCATTTCAGTACCTTCACGTAAATCCATTACCTCTAAGCCACGGTCTGTTCCGCAATCGTCCTCTCGAACGATTACGTCCTGAGCCACGTCAACAAGACGACGAGTCAGATAACCTGAGTCGGCAGTCTTAAGTGCTGTATCGGCAAGACCTTTACGCGCACCGTGAGTGGAAATAAAGTACTCAAGTACCGTTAAACCTTCACGGAAACTGGACTTGATCGGTAACTCAATAATCTTACCAGCCGGATTGGCCATAAGACCACGCATACCAGCTAACTGTGTAAAGTTAGATGCGTTACCACGTGCACCAGAATCACTCATCATGAAGATAGGGTTCGTTGGGTCTAAGGATTTCATTAGACGTTCTTGAATGTCGTCTTTGGCTGCTGACCATATAGCGATAACACGATCATAACGCTCATCATCCGTAATAAGACCACGACGGAATTGTTTCATAACCTTATCTACTTTGCCTTGAGCTTCATCAAGAATTTCTTGTTTTTCAGGAAGTACAACGATGTCAGAGACACCTACTGTTATACCTGCTTTAGTGGAATAAGCGAAACCAAGATCCTTCATACGGTCAAGCATTCTAGATGTTTCACTAATCTTAAAGCGTTTGAATACTTCAGCGATTACATTACCAAGAATCTTCTTCTTGAATGGTTCTACAAGCTCACGACCCTGAATGTTTTCTACTACATTTGTTCCTTTAGGGATGAAGTAATGTTCAGGAGTTCGTTCTTCAAGATTAGATTGCGTTGGTTCGTTAATATATGGGAACGACTCTGGCAGAATCTCGTTAAATATCAGTTTACCAACAGTAGTAATTAGCAGCTGGTTGTTTTGTTCTTCAGTGAATGTTCCATTATCCAAGGAAGAAGCTTGCACAGCTACACGAGTGTGTAGGTGAACATATCCATTCTGGTAAGCAATTAGAGCTTCATGAGTATCCTTGAATACTTTACCTTCACCAATAGCACCTTCACGTTCAAGAGTAAGGTAATAGTTACCTAATACCATGTCCTGCGAAGGAGTAACAACTGGCTTACCATCTTTAGGGTTTAAGATGTTTTGAGCTGCTAGCATTAAAATACGAGCTTCAGCTTGCGCTTCTGCAGATAAAGGTACGTGAACAGCCATTTGGTCACCGTCAAAGTCTGCGTTGTAAGCCGTACATACTAGAGGGTGAAGTCGAATTGCTCGACCTTCAACTAGTGTAGGTTCGAACGCTTGAATACCTAAACGGTGAAGCGTTGGTGCACGGTTAAGAAGCACTGGATGCTCTTTAATTACCTCTTCTAGCACATCCCATACTTCTGGGTGAATGCGCTCGATTTTACGCTTAGCAGATTTAATATTGTGTGCAAGTCCTCTATCAACTAACTCTCTCATAACAAATGGCTTGAATAGCTCAAGAGCCATTTCTTTTGGAAGGCCAACTTGGTACATCTTCAGACTAGGTCCAACTACGATAACGGAACGACCTGAGTAGTCAACACGTTTACCTAGAAGGTTCTGACGGAAACGACCTTGCTTACCTTTAAGCATGTGAGACAGTGATTTTAAAGGACGATTTCCTGGTCCAGTAACTGGACGTCCACGACGACCATTATCGATTAGGGCGTCAACAGATTCTTGAAGCATACGTTTTTCGTTCTGCACGATAATTGTAGGAGCTCCAAGATCTAACAGACGCTTAAGGCGGTTATTACGGTTAATAACACGACGATATAAGTCGTTTAAATCGGAAGTCGCAAAACGACCACCATCCAATTGAACCATTGGACGTATTTCTGGAGGTATAACCGGAAGTACATCTAGAATCATCCATGAAGGATCATTACCAGATCCACGGAAGGCCTCTAGTACTTCTAAACGCTTAATAGCGCGAGTACGTCGCTGACCTTGAGCAGTTTTAAGTTCTTCCTTAAGTGTTTCTACCTCTTTATCAAGATCAATGTCTTGTAGCAATCTACGAATAGATTCCGCGCCCATCATTGCTTGAAATGATTTCCCGTATTTTTCACGGTAAGTGCGGTATTCTTTTTCTGATAGTAATTGCTTTTTCTCAAGTGCTGTGTCACCTGGGTCTGTAACCACATAAGCCGCAAAGTAAATAACTTCTTCAAGGGCACGTGGTGACATATCAAGTACAAGACCCATACGACTTGGGATGCCTTTGAAATACCAGATGTGAGAGACAGGGGCAGCTAGTTCTAAGTGCCCCATACGCTCACGACGTACTTTTGCTTTTGTAACCTCTACTCCACAACGGTCACAAACAATCCCTTTGTAGCGCACGCGTTTGTATTTACCGCAGTGACATTCCCAATCCTTTGTAGGACCAAAAATACGTTCACAAAACAGTCCATCTTTTTCAGGTTTTAATGTACGATAGTTAATCGTTTCTGGCTTCTTCACCTCACCAAAAGACCAAGAGCGTATCTTGTCTGGTGAAGCTAAACCAATTTTCATATATTCAAAATTATTTACATCTAGCAAGGGGCCTACCTCCCTTATAGTATCCAGGTTTTACCCTAAGCTTAGAAATACAACGTCTCAAGCTTTTATTCAATTTCGTCCTTTGGATCTCCATCTAAATTCAGCTTTTCTGCTGATTGTGTTTCCTCTTCTTCAATATCACGGATATCAATCTCTGTTTCGTCAGCAGATAACATCTTCACATCCATACCAAGACTTTGTAATTCTTTGATTAATACTTTGAATGATTCTGGAATACCTGGTTCAGGTACATTGGAACCTTTCACGATGGATTCATACGTTTTAACACGACCAACGACATCATCCGACTTAACCGTTAGAATTTCTTGTAACGTGTATGCAGCACCATATGCTTCTAATGCCCATACCTCCATCTCACCAAAACGCTGTCCACCAAATTGAGCTTTACCACCCAATGGTTGTTGCGTAACTAGGGAGTAAGGTCCAGTTGAACGGGCGTGAAGCTTATCGTCTACCATGTGCGCTAGTTTAATCATATACATAACGCCCACGGATACACGGTTATCAAAAGGTTCACCTGTTCGTCCATCATAAAGAATCGTTTTCGCATCTCGAGCCATTCCAGCTTCCTGCAATGTTTCCCATACGTCTTCTTCCCGAGCACCGTCAAATACAGGGGTTGCCACATGAATGCCTAGCTCTCGAGCAGCCATACCTAAGTGTAGCTCTAATACCTGACCGATGTTCATACGTGAAGGTACACCTAATGGGTTTAACATGACATCGACTGGTGTTCCATCTGGCAAGTATGGCATGTCTTCTTCAGGAAGAATACGGGAAATAACACCCTTGTTTCCGTGACGACCTGCCATTTTGTCCCCTTCTGAAATCTTACGTTTTTGTACGATATAAACACGTACAAGTTGGTTAACTCCAGGAGGTAACTCATCACCGTCTTCACGGTTGAAGATTTTCACGTCTAGCACAATACCGCCAGCACCATGTGGTACGCGTAGAGATGTATCACGTACTTCGCGTGCTTTCTCACCGAAGATTGCATGTAATAAACGTTCTTCTGCAGATAGCTCTGTTACACCTTTTGGCGTCACCT
The DNA here is from genome assembly GCF_009856295.1 of Pontibacillus yanchengensis. Lineage (NCBI taxonomy): Bacteria > Bacillati > Bacillota > Bacilli > Caryophanales > Bacillaceae > Pontibacillus > Pontibacillus yanchengensis. Next base: position 38,029 of record NZ_WMEU01000011.1, read on the forward strand.
TACCAACTAGTAAGTCACCATCGCTAACTTCAGCACCCACACGAATAATACCGCGATCATCTAAGTCTCGTAGCGCGTCTTCTCCAACGTTTGGAATGTCTCTAGTGATTTCTTCAGGTCCTAGCTTCGTATCACGAGCTTCTGATTCATACTCTTCAATGTGAATAGAAGTGTACACGTCGTCTTTCACAAGACGTTCGCTCATGATGATAGCATCCTCATAGTTATAGCCATCCCATGTCATGAATGCAACTAGAGGGTTTTTACCTAATGCTAATTCACCTTTTTCCATAGAAGGGCCGTCAGCAAGGATTTCACCTTGTTCTACACGGTCACCGGCACTTACTATTGGTTTCTGGTTATAACAAGTACCTTGGTTCGAACGGATAAATTTCTGGAAACGATAGCGATCAAGGTCACCTTGAACCTCTTTGCCATCTACCATGGATATACGACGAACTTGAACTTCTTTAGCATCAACACGTTCAACAATACCTTCATGCTTCGCCAATACAGCTGCACCGGAGTCTTTACCTGATACATACTCCATGCCAGTACCTACAATTGGTGATTCTGGCTCCATCAATGGTACTGCCTGACGCTGCATGTTCGCGCCCATTAGGGAACGGTTGGAGTCATCATTTTCAAGGAACGGAATACATGCTGTTGCCGCAGAAACAACCTGCTTAGGAGAAACGTCCATGTAATCAAGACGTTCACGTTTCACTGCAGTGTTTTCACCACGGAAACGAGCGATAACCTCCTCATCTGTGAAGGCCCCATCTTCATCAAGCTTCGCGTTTGCCTGTGCAACAACGTAGTTGTCTTCTTCATCTGCTGTAAGATAGTCAATCTGCGCTGTAACTTTATTCGTTTCTGGATCAACACGACGATAAGGTGTCTCGATAAACCCGAATTTATTCACCTTCGCATAGGAAGATAAGGAGTTAATAAGACCGATGTTTGGTCCTTCTGGCGTTTCAATTGGACACATACGACCATAGTGAGAATAGTGTACGTCTCGAACTTCGAAACCAGCACGTTCACGTGTCAAACCACCAGGCCCTAACGCTGATAAACGACGCTTATGCGTTAACTCAGCTAGTGGGTTAGTTTGGTCCATGAACTGTGATAACTGTGAACTACCAAAGAACTCTTTAATAGAAGCTATTACTGGACGAATGTTGATTAGTTGCTGCGGTGTAATAGATGCCGTGTCTTGAATAGACATACGCTCACGTACTACACGCTCCATACGGGATAAACCAATACGGAATTGATTTTGTAGCAACTCACCAACTGAGCGGAGACGACGGTTACCTAAGTGGTCAATGTCATCTGTACCACCCACGTTGTGTAGTAGGTTAAAGAAGTAACTTACAGCAGCAATAATATCAGATTGTGTAATGTTCTTCGTACTATGATCGATTTGAGCGTTTCCAATCACATTAAGTGATTTCTCACCCTCAGGATCGGTTGGATCAACAATCTTAATGGATTGAATCCGAACTGAATCATCTAGCACTCCTTCATTAGGTTCAATTACACTATCGCCAAGATTATCTTCTTCATTACCTTCTAAATAAGGTATGATTTTATCTAACAGACGACGGTCTAGCTTATCGCCTTCATTTGCTAATACTTCACCCGTCTCAGGGTCTACCAGTGTTTCTGCTAACACTTGGTTGAACAGACGGTTTTTAATATGAAGTTTTTTATTAATCTTATAACGTCCAACATGCGCTAAATCATAACGCTTCGGATCAAAGAACCGTGAGATTAATAAACTCTTCGCGTTTTCAACTGTTGGTGGTTCACCTGGGCGAAGACGCTCGTAGATTTCTAGTAAGGCTTTCTCACTATTTTCTGTGTTGTCCTTCTCTAGTGTGTTCTTCAAGAATTCATTTTCACCAATAAGGTCAATAATTTCTTGATCTGTTCCAAAACCTAGAGCTCTTAGGAGTACAGTGATTGGTAATTTACGTGTACGATCTATACGTACATGAGCTACATCCTTTGCATCTGTTTCAAATTCTAACCATGCACCACGGTTAGGAATAACAGTTGCTGTGTAACCTTTTTTACCATTTTTATCTACTTTCGGGCTGAAATAAACACTTGGGGAACGTACTAGCTGAGAAACAATGATACGTTCTGCTCCGTTAATGACAAATGTACCTACATCAGTCATAAGTGGGAAATCACCCATGAACACTTCTTGCTCTTTTACTTCGCCAGTTTCTTTATTAAGCAAGCGAACTTTCACACGAAGAGGAGCTGAATAAGTGACATCTCGCTCTTTAGATTCATCCACTGGATATTTTGGTTCTCCTAGAGTGTAATCGACAAACTCTAGTGATAGATTCCCTGTGAAATCTTCAATTGGAGAAATGTCTTGGAACATCTCCCTCAAACCTTCTTCTAAGAACCAATCATAAGAAGCGGTTTGAATTTCAATTAAGTTTGGCAATTCAAGTACTTCGCTGATGCGCGCATAACTTCTTCGTTGGCGGTGTCGTCCATACTGAACTAGTTGACCTGTCAACTGATTCACCCCTCAAATCAAGCATTTTAATAAAGAAAAAATCGTTCGGCAAAACTACATGCCGAACTAACCAACACAGATCTTTATTACCTATCTGTGCCAGTACTATATATACACATTCGTCTAGAGACGAATGTAATAGATTTTTTCATTTTCTCTAACGTTAGACAAAAGAAAAAAGGGTTTCATACAAAACCACAATTCTTATTCTTTTCATTCGATTTTACAAGTCTTGACTTATGTCAAGAGAATTATACACAAAAAACTCAAAAAAAATCTTGACAAAAAGACTTACTTATTGGCATTTTTCAATACTATCATACCTGTAAATCCGAGTCAATCTTTTTAGCTTTGAGTACGTAATAGCCTTTACTACGTTTGATGATCTCTACTTCATCGAACATTTTTTCTAATAGGGAATGAACAGATGGGGCTCCTTGCTTTTTTTGAATGACTACCCATAACTCACCAAGCGGTAAAAGGGCTTCAAAGCTTTGTTTAAGCATAGAATGTACAACCTGTTTTCCAGCTCTAATCGGCGGATTCGTTAATATAGATGCAAACTGCCTTCCCTGAATCGCCTGAAATTGGTCACTCTCCAAAATTTCTACATTAGTAGCATCGTTTTGTTCAGCGTTTTTCTTCGCTAATTCCAAGGCTCTATCATTCACATCTGCCATTACTACTTTACGTCCTGGATACTCCAGAGCGAGGGAAAGACCAATTGGGCCATATCCACAACCCAGATCAAGAAATTCTCCTTGAATACCAGGTTCTTCAAAGGATTCTATAAGAGTCCTTGAACCAAAATCAACTTCATCTTTAGAAAATACCCCTTGATCTGTGCTAAAGCTCAGCTTTCTTCCTCTTAATTGAAATGTCCAATGCTTTTGAGCACTTTTTGATCCGGGATTTTTTGAATAATAATGTTCAGCCATCCCTATCACCTACCCGAGCAATCATTACGTTAAAGGCAAAAGCAAAGCTCGCCGATAGTCAGCGAGCTTTTTTGCTTTCCTTACTTAAGTTCGATCTTAGCGCCAGTTTCTTCTAGCTTAGCTTTCATTTCTTCAGCTTCTTCTTTTGATACGCCTTCTTTGATTGCTTTAGGAGCGTTGTCTACAACGTCTTTAGCATCTTTTAGGCCTAGGCCAGTGATTTCACGAACTGCTTTAACAACTTTGATCTTAGAAGCACCTGGATCTTCAAGTACAACGTCAAATTCAGTTTGCTCTTCTTCAACTTCAGCAGCAGCGCCGCCTCCAGCAGCTACAGGCGCAGCAGCAGTTACACCAAATTCTTCTTCAATTGCTTTAACTAGATCGTTAAGTTCAAGAACGTTCATTTCTTTAATTGACTCAATAATTTGTTCTTTAGTCATGATTAGTCCTCCTTAAAATTTTTATGCTATATGACTGTAAGTCGTCAGGCGATTAAGCGCCTTGTTCTTCTTGTTGATCCGCAACTGCTTTTGTAGCAAGTGCGAAGTTGCGCATCGGTGCTTGTAGTACAGATAGAAGCATGGATAATAGACCATCCTGATCCGGTAGTTCTGCAAGCTCTTGTAGTTGTGCTACAGTAGCAACATTTCCTTCAACAACGCCGCCTTTAATCTCAAGAGCGTCGTTTTCTTTCGCGAAGTTATTGATGATTTTAGCTGGAGCTACAGCATCATCTGCACTAAACGCAAGAGCTGTTGGGCCTACAAGAACTTCATCAAGATCTGTAAGTTCAGCTTCTGCTGTTGCACGACGAGTCATTGTGTTTTTGTACACTTTGAAATCAACGCCTGCTTCGCGTAACTGTTGACGAAGATTGGTTACTGTATCAACATCTAGACCGCGATAATCAACAAGAACTGTTGATTTGCTATTTTGAAGCTTCTCTGCAATATCAGAGACAATCTGCTTCTTATGCTCAATAATTTTGCTCATCGTTCCACCTCCTATTGAGTTTTCATCATACCAGTAGGGTGCCGTTGTTCATAAAAAGACGCGTGCGAAATTTTGCCATTAAAAATGCCCCCATGTAGACATGGAGGCACATAAGTCCGAGATAGTTATGAGCGAACAACTATCTCAAATTATTATCTACACACCTCGGTAGGTAATTTAAGCGACTGTCTCGCACCTACTGTCTACGGTATAACGTATTTATTTATTCAACAAAAGCAATTATAACTAACGCTTTTTAGAATGTCAACGATAAATTAGTTAGATTTAAAGCCAGAAACATCAACACGTACACCAGGACCCATCGTAGATGCGATGGAAGCATTACGCATGTAAGTTCCTTTAGCAGCTTGAGGTTTAATCTTCATTAGCGTTTCAGTAATCGCCGTGAAGTTCTCAGCTAGTTTACTATCCTCAAAGGAAACTTTCCCGATTGGAACATGAATATTTCCTGCTTTATCAACGCGGTATTCAACTTTACCTGCTTTGATTTCATTAACTGCTTTTTCTACTTCAAACGTAACTGTTCCAGTTTTAGGGTTTGGCATCAAGCCTTTTGGTCCTAGTACGCGACCAAGCTTACCAACTTCCGCCATCATATCAGGTGTAGCTACAACTACATCAAACTCAAACCAACCTTGGTTGATTTTGTTGATTAGCTCTTGTTCACCTACATAGTCTGCACCAGCTGCTTCAGCTTCTTTTGCTTTATCGCCTTTAGCGAAAACAAGAACGCGCTGTGATTTACCAGTACCGTGTGGTAGAACTGTAGCACCACGAATTTGTTGGTCTGCTTTTTTAGGGTCTACGCCTAAGCGGAATGCCGCTTCAACTGTTTCGTCAAAACCAGCTTTTGATGTTTGTTTTACAAGATCTACTGCATCTGTAACATCATAGCTTTTTGTTTTATCTACAAGCTTCAAAAGCTCTTGATATCTTTTACTTCTTTTTGCCATTTTCATTTCCTCCTTTGTGGTTATAACGGTTTTACCTCCCACGAATAAAGGTTGCGAAATGGTAAAAGCTCCATCCTCGCAACCTTTTCCTACATATCAGGGCCGCTGTGGGATTAGTCTTCGATAACAAGTCCCATACTGCGCGCTGTACCTTCTACCATACGCACAGCTGCATCTACGTCAGCAGCGTTTAGGTCAGGCATTTTCGTTTCGGCAATTTCGCGAACTTTGTCGCTCTTAATTGTCGCAACTTTATTACGGTTCGGTTCACCTGATCCGGATTTGATACCAGCCGCGTCTTTAAGAAGAACTGCTGCAGGTGGAGTTTTTGTAACAAATGTAAATGAACGGTCTTCAAATACCGTGATTTCAACCGGAATAATCATACCAGCTTGATCTGCTGTACGCGCGTTGAATTCCTTACAGAAACCCATGATGTTCACACCTGCTTGACCTAGTGCTGGTCCAACTGGCGGAGCCGGGTTAGCTTTACCTGCAGGAATTTGAAGTTTTACAACTTTAATAACTTTTTTAGCCACGAGACACACCTCCTTAAGTCCGTGATGTGGTTACAGGGGCTTTGCCCCTCCCACTCTTCTTTATAAACATAAATCCTCTTACTCGAGGCATAAAGAACATAAAAATTCTAGCATTTTTAAAAATAGAATGCAAGGGGAAGACTATGATAATTTTTCAATTTGAGAAAAATCTAGCTCAACAGGCGTCTCACGACCAAACATATTCACGTGAACTTTAACCTTTTGCTTATCCAAGTCTATATGTTCAATAGTTCCTGTGAAGTCTGCAAAAGGGCCCTCTGTTACACGAACACTTTCTTTGATTTCAAAGTCAATGTCATGAACTGGCTCGTCCATTCCCATGCGCTTAAGAACCGCTTCAATCTCTTCATCTAAGAGAGGAATTGGCTTTGAACCAGACCCTGTAGAGCCAACGAATCCTGTAACGCCTGGAGTATTACGGACAACATACCAAGAATCATCAGTCATTACCATTTCTGCTAATACATAGCCCGGGAAGGTCTTCTTCTTCAGTGTCTTACGTTTCCCGTTCTTAATTTCAGTTTCTTCATCTTCGGGTACTAGGACACGAAAGATTTTATCCTCCATCCCCATTGATTCAACGCGTTTATCTAAGTTCTTCTTCACTTTATTCTCATAGCCTGAGTAAGTGTGTACGACATACCATCTTTTTTCCATAGCGTCAGGACAAACGGTTTGCCCTTCCCTCCCTTGTTGATATTTCAGTGAATTTTTTTTTACAACATGAAAAAACCCGTAGAACGGGTTTTTGAAGTGAAAGTATTAGTAACATTATAACATAATCATAAGTGCTTTATTCGAAAAATAATTCAAGAATCTGAGAAATACCAAGATCTACGACAGCAAAATAGACTGCAACAAACGCAACGGTAGTAATTACCGTTACTGTGTATTTAGACAATTCGCGACCTTTTGGCCAGCTAACCTTTTGCATTTCTCTTGATACGTTCTTAAAGAACTTTATCATGGTAGTACCCCCAAACTTTCACCTAATAGCTTGCTTGCACGTTTATTTCGTCTCCCGATGCAGAGTATGCTTACCGCAATTCTTGCAAAATTTTCGTACTTCGAGTCGCTCGTTAGTTAACTTAGGATTTTTCTCAGTAGTATAATTTCGGTTCATGCATTCAACACATGCTAAAACGACTTTTTTACTCAACGTACTCCGCCCCTTACTAGGGTTAGTCACTTCCAATAATGTACCATGCTCCCCTAACCCTGTCAACGCTCGTACTACAATGTGATTTCGCTGATTTCAAGGTAGCGTTCTAACTTTCGTTTCACCCTTTGAAGAGCATTATCAATGGATTTCACATGTCGATTAAGTTCCAAAGAAATCTCCTGGTAAGTTTGCCCCTCTAAATACAATGTAAGGACTTCTCGTTCTAATTCGCTTAATAATTCAGACATCTTTACTTCCATATCCCCGAACCGTTCGCGGTTAATGATTAGTTCTTCTGGGTCTAATGCTTTTGCGCCTGCAATCACATCAAGAAGTGTTCTGTCTGATTCTTCATCATAAATAGGTTTGTCTAAAGAGACATAAGAGTTAAGTGGAATATGCTTCTGTCTAGTGGCTGTTTTGATAGCAGTGATAATTTGGCGAGTTACACATAGTTCTGCGAAGGCTTTAAATGAAGATAGCTTGTCCTCTTGATAATCGCGAATCGCCTTGTAAAGGCCTATCATTCCTTCTTGTACAATATCTTCACGATCTGCTCCAATAAGAAAATACGTTCTAGCTTTGGCACGTACGAAATTTTTGTATTTGTTGATTAAATGTTCGAGTGCTCGACTATCACCTTTATGAACAAATTCTACAACTTCTTCATCCGATAAATGGTCTAAATCATTGCTGTCAGTGCTTATCTGCCCGATGCTCACGTAAGGATTCCCCCCGACCGTACTGCCATGGATATAGAAATATTATACAGTAACCGCTTCAAAAGCGTCAACAGCGCCCAAGTCTACTTTTCCCCTCGACGCCATTTTTCAAATACATCCAGGACTTCTTTTTTTATCGGAATCTTAGGCTTATGGTTTACCTGATTCTGTGATTCAACTTCCTTTTCAATTTCTTTTTCGATATTTTTCATTTCGATGTGAAGTTCCCGCGCCGATTTCCTTAAAGCGCCTTGTGCAAAAATTGTCCGCTGTTCTGTATAGTCTGATGTGGCTACATACACTTGGTTTCGAACATTTTTTCTCTCCTTGGATAGCTTTTCAATTCTTTCATCTGCCGTTTCATTTTCTCTTGTGTACACGACTTCAATTTTATGATTCTTAACTTTCTTTTCAATACCGCGAACATAATGGGCGTCGAAAACAACAATGACCTGAGCTCCTGAGTACGCTTGATATTCTGCCATTTTCTCGATAAGAAGGTCCCTGGCAGAACCCAAATCCTTATCTCTTAAGGTTTGGAGTTCTGGCCATGCCCCAATAATGTTATATCCATCGACAATTAAAACGATCATTCTTTACTCCCCAATTGGATGACGTTTCCGATGAACTTCATACATTAATAAGCTGGCTGCTACGGAAGCATTCAACGACGTAACATGGCCAACCATTGGTAAATGGACAGTCCAATCACATTTTTCTTTAACTAAACGACTAATCCCTTTTCCTTCACTTCCAATTACAAGTGCAATTGGCATATCACCTTGCAGTTGACGGAAATCTTCATCACCTTTCGCATCTGTACCTACTACCCAAACATGTTCTTCTTTTAATTCTTCAATCGTACGAGCGATGTTGGTAACACGAACAACTGGGATGTATTCAATCGCACCAGTCGAAGTCTTCGCTACCGTCCCAGTTAAGCCAACGGAACGACGTTTTGGAATGATCACTCCATGTACACCAGCAGCATCTGCCGTCCTCAAGATGGAACCTAGATTATGAGGGTCCTCTATCTCATCGAGAATTAAAATAAATGGAGCTTCATCCTTATCCTTCGCTTTTTGAAAAATGTCTTCTAGTTCACTGTACGTGTAAGCAGCCACAGAAGCGATAACTCCTTGGTGATTACCGTCTACCAGTTGATCCAATTTCTTCTTCGGTACTTTTTGCACTTGGATACCATGTTCTTTTGCTTGCTTATGGATTTGCTGACTTGCTTGTTGTTGCATTTGTTCTGATACCATTATCTTATTAATAGCTCGTCCTGATTTTAGTGATTCTAAAACAGCGTTTTTTCCTAAAATCCATTCATCCTTCATTATGATCCCCTTTCTTCTACATATTGGATGGCTTTTTTAACCAATTCATCCAGCCGATCTCTTTGTTCTGAAAAATAGAGATAACCAACTAACGCTTCAAACGCTGTGCTATACCGGTACGTCTGAACATCAAGATTCTTAGGGATCGTTCCAGACTTGGCATTTCTACCTCTGCGAGCAACACTTTCTTCGGATTCAGTTAAAAGTTCTTCGTCTTGCCAGTGATGCAATACACTTGCCTGAGATTTTCCAGAAACAAAGCGAACCGCAGCTTGATGCAGCTGCTGCGGCTTCACCTTCCCTCCACGAATAAGGTGCTCACGCACATATTGTTCATAGACAACATCCCCCATATAAGCAAGGGTTAAGCTTTTCATTTCTTTCACGTCTACCTCTTGTTGGTTCATCCTTACCCTCGTTTCCAGCGTGTACCTTGTGGTGTGTCTTCTAGGATGATGTTACGCTCTTTTAATTCATCACGAATTTCATCGGCAGTTTGAAAATCTCGGTTTTGTCTAGCATTAATACGTTGTTGAATTAAATCTTCAATCTCGTCGTCTAGTAGTTCTTCTTGGCCTCCAATTTGGACACCTAAAATTCCAGATAATTCAACTAATGCCGATTGAAAAGCTTCAATGACATCTACGGAAGTATGATCTGACTGCAAATAGACGTTTGCATCTTTTGTGATATCAAATAATACTGATATAGCATTTGCGGTGTTAAAATCATCATCCATTTCAGCCACAAATTGCGCCTTATAGCTTTCAAGTTTTTCAAGCCATTCCTTCTTCGATTGTTCCATGTTTGTTGCCGCTTGTTTGCGATGTTCTAAGTTCTGGTAAGCATTTTTAATACGGTCTAAGCTATTTTTAGCACCTTCTAATAGCTCTTCACTAAAATTGATCGGATGACGGTAATGAACACTTAACATGAAGAAACGGATAACCTGTGGGTCATGGATTTTAATAATATCGTGAGCTAGAACAAAGTTCCCGAGTGATTTAGACATCTTCTCATTTTCTATTTTAATATACCCATTATGCATCCAATAGTTCGCAAATGTTTGCTCGTTTAAGGACTCTGATTGGGCAATCTCATTCTCGTGGTGGGGAAACGTTAAATCCTGGCCACCTGCATGAATATCAATAGTGTCCCCTAGATATTTCTTTGCCATAGCTGAGCATTCAATGTGCCATCCCGGGCGTCCTTCACCCCAAGGACTATCCCAGGTAATCTCGCCATCTTTGGCATCTTTCCATAATGTAAAATCAAGAGGATCTTCCTTCTTCTCCCCTACTTCAATTCGAGCACCTGTACGTAGGTCATCGACAGATTGTTGTGAAAGCTTACCATACGTATCAAAAGAACGTGTACGGAAGTAGACATCCCCCTCTGACTCATATGCATGACCCTTATTAATTAACGTTTGGATGAATCCAATGATCTCATCCATGTTTTCTGTAACTCTCGGATGGTCAACCGCTTCTTTGACACCAAAAGCACCAACATCTTCCTTATAAGCTGCAATAAAACGCTCCGCTACTTCAGGCACTTCAGTTCCTAGTTCATTGGCAGCTTTTATCAACTTGTCATCTACATCAGTGAAATTCAAAACATAATGCACATCATATTCTTTATACTCAAGGTAACGACGGACCGTATCAAATACAATAGCTGGGCGAGCATTTCCAATGTGAATATAGTTATATACAGTAGGCCCGCATACATACATCTTTACTTTTCCCTCTTCTATCGGCTGGAATGTCTCTTTTTGCCTTGTTAGGGTGTTATAGATTTTAATTGTCATCTTTCTTCACTCCTTGTTTGAGCTCCTGTATTTCTGTTTTTAGTTCATTTAATTCTTTTTCCATTTTAGTAAATTGATCTGCTACCGGATCCGGCATTTTATGATGGTCTAAATCTTTACGAACTTTCTTTCCATTTTGTACAACTACCTGCCCAGGGATACCCACTACTGTTGAGTGGTCTGGGACATCATGTAACACAACAGAGCCAGCACCGACCTTCGAGTTTTCTCCAATGGTTATCGAACCAAGGACCTTAGCTCCTGTTGCAACAAGAGAGTAATCTTTTAAGGTTGGATGCCTTTTTCCTTTTTCTTTTCCTGTACCGCCAAGGGTTACTCCTTGAAAGATTGTTACGTTGTCCCCTATGTCACACGTCTCTCCAATGACGACGCCCATACCATGGTCTATAAAAAACCGTCTGCCAATTTTGGCACCAGGATGAATTTCAATCCCTGTAAAGAAACGGCTAATTTGAGATATAACTCGTGCAAGAAAGAAAAACTTCTTCTTATAACAAGCATGGGCTATACGATGCGACCAAATCGCATGAAGTCCAGCATATGTCAGTATTACTTCAACACGGCTTCGTGCTGCGGGGTCTTGATCAAACACTACATCGACATCTTCTTTAAACATTTTAAACAATCCACCCATACCTGTACCTCCTACTTCTGCATTCATTTTATTAGACTTTCAACCTATCTAAGTTGTACATAAGCCAAATACATCTCATTTCCTAGAAAATAAAAAATGCGTCTCTGTGTTTTTATAACACAGAGACGCATTTGCGCGGTTCCACTCTGTTTGAGAATCATGTTGATTGTATGACTCTCCAACTTCATTCTCTATAACGGGAGAAAGCCGCTTTTGTGTACTTATTTCAACAAAAGACTCAGAGGTGCATTTCAAAAGGGATCCAAAGAATCACTTGCAGCCGATGGCGATTCTCTCTGTGTATGGAAGCCACTTTTTACTTATCCTCTTCTACGTTCCTTATAGGATAGTTCTAATATATTACACTTTACGTGAAATGTGAATTTCTATGCTTTTAATTGTTGCACAGCACTGGTTAAACGAACCTGTACCGTCTCTTTACCGAGCAAGTAAATAGCGTTTGGCAGCTCTGGGCCGTGTGTTTGACCTGTTGTGGCGACACGTACAGGCATGAATAATTTCTTGCCTTTATGACCTGTTTCTTTTTGAACTGCTTTGATTGCAGCTTTAATAGCTGCTGGCTCAAATCCTTCCATTTCATCAAGTTTGGTACTTAAGGTTTCAAGTACTTCTGGAACTTGTTCACCACGTAACACTTCCATCGCTTCTTCATCATATTCAATTTCTTGCTTGAAGAATAATTCAGTTAGCTCGACTATTTCTGCAGCATAGTTCATCTGCTCTTGATATAGTGCAATTAGCTCAGTAGCCCACGTACGTTGGTCTTCCGACATGTTTTCAGGTAGGCGTCCCGCTTCAATCAGATGAGGTAGCGCTAGCTCCACTACACGTTCAAGGTCTGCAGCCTTCATATATTGATTGTTGATCCATTTCAGCTTCTGCGGATCAAAAACAGCCGGGGAAGAAGCTAGGCGTTCTGGGTCAAAGATATCAATCAACTGAGTTCGTGTGAAGATTTCTTCTTCGCCTACTGGTGACCAACCTAGAAGGGTAATAAAGTTGAATAACGCTTCTGGTAAATAACCTAAATTTTTGTACTGACCAATAAACTGAAGAATATGCTCATCACGTTTACTTAGCTTTTTGCGTTGCTCATTCAGAATAAGTGCCATATGACCAAAGCTAGGTGCTTCCCAATTAAATGCATCATATACCATCATTTGTTTAGGTGTGTTGGAGATGTGTTCCTCACCGCGCAATACATGTGTAATTTTCATTAAGTAATCATCAATAGCAACAGCAAAATTGTACGTTGGTGTACCATTTTTCTTCTGAATTACCCAATCTCCAAAATCACTAGATTGGAATGTGATATCGCCGCGAACAATATCGTTAAAGGTGTAGGTTTGTCCCTCAGGTACACGTAAACGGATACTTGGCTTACGACCTTCCTCTTCCATCTGTTTCTGCTGCTCCTCTGACAAATCGCGATGCGCACCAGAATACATCGGCACTTCCCCACGGGCGCGTTGTGCTTCCCGCTCTTCATCTAGTTCTTCTTCGGTCATGTAGCATTTGTACGCGAAACCTTTTTCAAGTAGCTCATCGATATATTTTTGGTAGATATCAAGGCGTTCCATTTGGCGGTACGGACCGTACTTTCCACCAACATCCACACTCTCATCCCAATCGATTCCTAACCATTTCAGGAATTCCATTTGGCTTTGCTCTCCTCCAGCTACGTTTCGCTTTTCATCCGTATCTTCAATACGAATAATAAACTTACCTCCTAGATGTCGAGCATATAAATAGTTGAATAGGGCTGTACGAGCATTCCCAATGTGTAAATGTCCAGTTGGGCTTGGCGCGTAGCGTACGCGAACTTCATTCGTCATATTTTTTCTCCTTCCTATATTGGAACATTCGTATTTATGTATATCTTTAGTTTATCATGCTAATGGGATGTATGCGTTAATGCTTGTTCATTTCCTCCCATATTATAGCGATTCAGATTGCTGAAGTAAAACAACCGCTTGAGCTGCTATTCCTTCTTTACGCCCTGTGAACCCTAATTTTTCCGTAGTGGTTGCCTTAACATTAACTTGTGAAGGTTCTGTCCCTAATATACCTGCGATATTTGAACGCATTTCCTCAATATAGGGTGCCATTTTCGGCGCTTGAGCGATAACTGTACAATCGACATTTCCCAGGGAATATCCTCTGTTTTCGACTAATTTCCACACATGGTGTAACAATTGGCGGGAATCAGCATCTTTGAATTCCGGATCTGTGTCAGGAAAATGCTTACCAATGTCGCCTTCACCAATCGCTCCTAAACATGCATCTGCGACCGTATGAAGTAATACATCTGCATCTGAGTGACCAAGCAAGCCTTTCTCATATGGGATGGTCACCCCGCCTACAATACAAGGTCTACCTTCAGCAAACTGATGTACATCAAACCCTTGTCCAACTCTAAACATGCCATCACTCTCCTTCATTCATACTACGCTTATTTAAAATAGCCTGAGCTTTCTCGACATCTTCAGGTGTTGTCAGCTTAATATTATCATAGCTACCTTGTACAATTTCGACTGGTAATCTGAGTTGCTCGACTAGCGATGCATCATCGGTACCTAGAAAACCGGTATTTTTAGCATGTTCATGCGCTTTTTCAATGATGGAAAAATGAAATGCCTGTGGTGTTTGGGCAGCCCAGAGTTCACTACGATTTAAAGATGTCAGACCTGAAGCAGTTTTCCGTTTGATCGTGTCTGTTACAGGAACAGCAAGCAGCGCAGCACCCCCGCGTTCTGCTTCTTCGGTTAATTTGTCTAGATTATCTTTTTTTACAAATGGGCGGGCACCATCATGGATTAACACAACGCCTTCTTTAGAATCACATGCTTTAAGCCCTTGGTACACACTATCTTGCCTTTCGGTACCACCGTGAACGAATTTAACTTTATCCATGTATTTGTAGCAAGCGATGAGGTTTTCCATCTCCGACTGTTCATTCGGGTTAATAACTAAATTAATCGACGTGCAATTGTGATCTTCATTAAAAACATCTAGTGTATGTACGATTAAAGGTTTATCTTCCAGGCAGATAAATTGTTTGTTTTGCTTCGCTCTCATACGCTTCCCTTGCCCTGCGGCTAATATTATGATTTGATACGGGACCATAAAAATCCATCCTAATTTCAGATTACGTAATTATTTGGAGTAAGTCTATCAAACATAACAAAAGCGATAACGATCCCGTTATCACTTTTGTTGTTTTCCTCTATTTGTTTATACCTTTTTTATAAAGCTTTTTCAAGTAATTTTGGCTTCGCAAAAATCATTCGTCCTGCTGAAGTCTGTAATACACTTGTTACCAATACTTCAATTGTTTGTCCAATATAATCTTTTCCTTCTTCAACGACAATCATTGTACCGTCATCCAAATAAGCTACACCTTGGTTTTGTTCTTTTCCGTCTTTAATAACGTGAACGGTAAGTTCTTCACCAGGTAGAACTACTGGTTTAACAGCATTTGCTAAATCGTTTATATTTAATACTTGAACATTTTGAAATTCACATACTTTATTAAGGTTAAAATCATTCGTTACAACCACGCCGTTTATGAGTTTAGCTAGTTTTACAAGCTTACTATCTACCTCTTGAACATCCTCGAAATCCCCTTCATAAATCTCTACGTTTACAGGGAGTTCTTTTTGCATGCGATTCAAGACATCAAGCCCTCTACGACCACGATTACGCTTCAACACATCAGAGGAATCAGCGATATGCTGCAACTCTTCTAACACGAATTGAGGAATTAACACAGTACCTTCTAGAAAGTGAGTTTGGCAGATATCAGCAATTCGGCCATCAATAATAACGCTTGTATCTAATATCTTTGCTTTCGGATGTTTCATAGATGGCTCATCATCAACCTGTTCTTCATTATCAGAGTGCTTCTTCTTCTCTTTCTCTTTTTTGGTAGCAACAGAAAGAATGTTAATAAATTCATCTCGACGTTTGAAACCGACCTGGAAACCTAAATATCCAAGTATAACGGTTAAAAAGATTGGTACCACCTGCGACACGACGTTAATGCTGATATCTGTTAACGGAATGTTTACTAGATAAGCAACAATCAAACCTACAATTAGACCTAAGCTACCAAATAACAAGTCAGCTACCGGTACATTGACGAGGGTTTCTTCCACCCATCTCAAAAAATCTACAATGTAATCTACAAACCAAAACGTTAATAAATAGAGAATAATAGCTCCAAGAATCGTTGTGGTCACTTGGTTGTTAAGCCAAGTAGGTTCTGATAATCCTAGTAAGCCTAATAAGTCTGGCAGATACAAAAACCCAATTGTACCTCCAGCAATAACAATAAATAATTGCACGACCCTTTTTAGCAACACGGTCACCTCCTAACAAGCAGTATTGCCAAGTTTATAAATATTAATCGAATAAGTTCATGAATCCTGTGTGATATGTCGAAACAGTATCACATTTTACAAAAATAGTCAAATGAACGAAACTAACATCGTACCATAAATAGGTATAATGTGTCAATTTGCTTAGATATGGCGGTCGATAAACAACTGCTCCTGAATCCTATTTAATCCTTCTTTTATCTTAGAAGCTCGTACTTCACCGATTCCATCTACCTTAACGAGTTCTTTTGGGGATGCTTTAACAATTTCATTTAGAGTTCCAAATTTTTTAACCATATGATTAATGATTAAGGAAGGGAGCCTAGGGATTTTATCTAAAATACGATACCCTCTTGGAATAACGGGGTCCTCTAATTTGGTTGAGGCCGAATACCCTAATAATTTTAATATATGGGAATCCTCTACCAGCTCATTGTTGGTTACTTCTTGAAGTTTTCGAATCATATAATACGGTTCGTAATCAGAGCGTTTACTATAATCCCGAATTAACAATGCCGCTTCATCCTCTATATTTGAAACAAGCTCTGTAAGCTGTAGTTGAATAAGTCTACCTTCTGTACCAAGCTCATTCACATAATTCAGTATTTCATTCTTTATACGAAGGACCATCTCAATACGATGCATAACTTGCAGCACCTCAGAGAAAGTTACCATCTCTTCAAACTCGAGTGCTCCTAAATTGGTAATACCTTGATCTAACACATTTTTATACTTTTCTAATGTCTGCATTGCTTGATTAGCCTTGGTCAATATCACACCTATATCCTTCAAGGAATACCGCAAGTTGCTCTTGTATAAGGTGATAACGTTTCTTCGTTGGGATATTGCTACGACTAATTCACCTGTTTGTTTGGCGACACGTTCAGCTGTACGATGACGCATACCTGTTTCTGTAGATACAATAGACGGGTCTGGTATTAATTGTGCATTGGCGTATATGATTTCGCTACCTTCTTCGTTCAAGATTAGAGCTCCATCCATCTTTGCTAATTCATATAAATTCGCAGGCGTAAACGAAGAATTGATGTGAAATCCGCCATCAACTAATTGTTGCATCTTCTCATTATAACCAAGCACAATTAACCCACCAGTATTTGCTCGTAACACATTTTCTATCCCTTCGCGAAGTGGTGTGCCTGGTGCGACAAATCGTAATATATCTCCAATCATAGACCCTCTCATCTCATACCATTCCATCCTAAGCTCCTCCCAACGTTGCCTTTAACGCTTCTTGTACTGAATTAACCCCAATGATTTCTAAATCCTCAGGGAAGGTCCAGTCACCGATGTTTTTCTTTGGAACAATGGCACGTTTGAATCCTAACTTTGCTGCTTCCTGCACCCGCTGTTCAATACGAGCCACTCTTCTCACTTCTCCTGTCAAACCAACTTCTCCTATGAGGACATCATCGGGTTTGGATGCTTTATCTTGAAAACTAGAAGCTATACTTACAGCAACGGCAAGGTCTATAGCAGGTTCATCTAGTTTGACTCCTCCCGCCACTTTCACATAAGCATCCTGATTTTGCAATAACAACCCAACTCGCTTCTCTAATACAGCCATCAATAACGGAACTCGGTTATGGTCTAATCCAGTAGCCATACGCCTAGGGTTACCATATGCCGTTGGGGATATTAACGACTGGATTTCTACAAGGACAGGCCTTGTCCCCTCCATCGAAGCAACCACAGTAGAACCTGCTGCACCTTGTGAGCGCTCCTCTAAGAAAATTTCCGAAGGGTTCTCTACTTCTCTTAACCCTTCTTCTTTCATCTCAAAAATACCCATCTCATGAGTGCTTCCAAAGCGGTTCTTGACACTTCTAAGGATTCGGAAGGTATGATGCCTTTCACCTTCAAAATAAAGCACAGCGTCCACCATATGCTCTAATAAACGCGGACCAGCTATGGAGCCTTCTTTTGTTACGTGCCCAACGATGAAAATTGGAATCCCTTTGTTCTTAGCTATGCGCATTAATTCACTTGTGCATTCACGAACTTGTGAAACGCTACCTGGTGCTGACGATACTTCTTCTTTAAAAATAGTTTGGATGGAGTCAATAACAACAAAAGACGGCTGGATTTGTTCAATTTGATTGGATACATCTACCATGTTGGTTTCTGCTAACACAAATAAATTGTCTGAAAGCGTTCCAAGCCGATCGGCTCTTAATTTTGTCTGTCTCGTCGATTCCTCACCAGATATATATAAAACATTAACTTGTTTATGAGCTAACTGAGACGAAACTTGCAAAAGGAGAGTAGACTTACCAATCCCAGGATCTCCACCAATCAATACCAAGGACCCTGGGACAATACCCCCACCGAGTACGCGATTCACCTCTGGCATATCCGTCTCAATTCGAGGTTCTTGCTCCGTTGCTATAGCCGTTATTCTCTCAGGTTTCTTTCTATCATTTGAATCACTTGTTACAAATGTATGTTTGCTGTTTGATTTCGATGATACTAGTTCTTCTACCAATGTATTCCATTGGTGACAGGCAGGACATTTTCCCATCCATTTTGCTGATTCATAACCACATTCCTGGCAGACAAACTTTACTTTTTGCTTTGCCACATCTATCTCTCCTTTAAAAGAGGAGAATACTCCTCTCATTATCTCATACGTATAGACTCTTGATGAGTTACAATGTATTTACAAAAACATTACTTTGTCTCTAACAATAGTGTTACTTCTGATACTACCTAAAACATAAAGAAAAGCGCAAGCGCCTCGGTAGCATATACTGTAGCCTGCTCCGGTTGAATCTTTATGGCTGACTGTTCTAGCTTACATTAGGTAGGTCAGGTTTATGGTCGCATAACAACGGAATAGAGGAAAGCTTACATGCGTTGAGGCTAATACATATATGAAAAAATCGGAAGGCGAACGCCTTCCGATTTCTAATTTTTATAGCTAATCCCTATGAAGTTTGGATGCTTTCTTTTGAAGAAACATAGAATTTGCCATCCTCGTCTACATCAATTGTTACATTTTGACCAGTAGAAATATTTTCTCTTAATAGTTCTTCTGATAGTAGATCTTCTACGTTCTTCTGGATGGAACGACGCAATGGTCTTGCACCATATTCCGGATCGAAGCCTTCATTCGCAATCTTATCCAATGCTTGATCTGTTAAGTTGAATTCGACTTCATGCTCTGTTAAGCGTTTTTGAAGCTGCTTAACCATTAGAGACACAATTTCTTTCATGTGTTTCTTCTCTAGTGAATGGAAGACAATAATTTCGTCTATACGGTTCAAGAATTCTGGGCGGAACGCTTTTTTCATTTCATCCATAACCTTAGACTTCATGTCTTTGTAGCTTTGATCAGCATCTCCAATACTAAAGCCTGCATATTTATTTTGCTTAAGTTCTGTCGCACCTACGTTAGATGTCATAATAATTACTGTGTTACGGAAGTCTACCGTACGCCCTTTAGAATCTGTTAGATGACCATCCTCTAGAACTTGTAAAAGGGTATTAAATACATCAGGGTGCGCCTTCTCAATTTCATCTAATAAGATAACAGAGTATGGCTTCTGACGAACTTTCTCTGTTAATTGGCCACCTTCTTCATACCCTACATATCCAGGTGGTGACCCTACTAGTCTAGACGTAGAGTGTTTTTCCATGTACTCAGACATGTCAACGCGGATCATGGCATCTTCTTCGCCGAACATCGTTTCCGCTAATGCTCGAGCCAGTTCCGTTTTCCCTACACCTGTTGGACCTAGGAAGATAAACGAGCCAATCGGACGCTTAGGATCTTTAAGTCCTGCACGAGCACGACGAATAGCTTTTGAAATAGAGTTTACAGCATCATCTTGACCGATAACACGGCTATGAAGCACATCTTCCATATTCAAAAGACGTTCACTTTCGTCTTTCGTAAGCTTAGAAACTGGAACTCCAGTCCAAGTGGAAACAATGGACGCAATATCTTCTGTTGTAACTTCAGAATTCTCTTGCCCTTGTTTTTCTTTCCATTCGTCTTTCGTTTTATCAAGTTCTTCTCGTAATTTCTGTTCGTTATCTCGAAGAGAAGCTGCTTTTTCAAATTCTTGACTTTGGACAGCTGCATCTTTCTCCTTACGAACCTCTTCTAGCTTATGCTCAAGCTCTTTAAGGTTAGGTGGTGCAGTATAAGAACGGAGACGTACTCTAGAAGCAGCCTCATCAATTAAGTCAATCGCTTTGTCTGGTAAGAAACGATCCTGGATATAACGATCAGATAGTTGTACAGCAGACTTGATTGCTTCGTCCGTTATCGTTACACGGTGGTGCGCTTCATAACGATCTCGTAGTCCTTGTAGAATTTGCTCCGATTCTTCTAAGTTTGGCTCATCTACCTGAATAGGTTGGAAGCGACGCTCAAGCGCTGCGTCTTTTTCAATATATTTACGATACTCATCTAAGGTTGTAGCACCGATACATTGTAGATCTCCACGAGCTAGAGATGGCTTCAAGATGTTAGAAGCATCAATTGCACCTTCTGCTCCACCAGCTCCGATTAATGTGTGAAGCTCATCAATGAATAGAATAATGTTACCCGCTTGGCGAATTTCTTCCATCACTTTTTTCAAACGATCTTCGAATTCACCACGATATTTCGTACCAGCTACTACAGTACCCATATCCAACGTCATCACTCGTTTATCACGAAGGATTTCAGGAACTTCATTGTTAATGATTTGCTGGGCCAATCCTTCAGCAATAGCTGTCTTACCAACACCTGGTTCCCCTATAAGAACCGGATTGTTCTTGGTACGACGACTTAGCACTTGGATAACACGTTCAATTTCTTCGCTACGACCAATTACTGGGTCGATATTTCCTTCTTTTGCAACTGCAGTTAAATCACGAGCTAGAGAATCTAGTGTCGGTGTATTCGCACTTGCAGATTGTCTATTACCTGAATTATTTGATGTAGACTCATTGCTTCCTAACAGCTGTAGTACCTGCTGGCGCGCTTTATTAAGGCTGACACCTAAATTGTTTAGCACGCGCGCGGCTACTCCTTCACCTTCACGGATTAAACCAAGAAGGATGTGCTCTGTACCCACATAAGAATGACCTAATTTCCTAGCTTCATCCATGGACAATTCAATGACCTTTTTGGCACGTGGAGTATAATGAATGGTTTGGGATACTTTATCACCTGAACCAATTAACTGCTCAACTTCCTCTTGGATTTTATCTGAAGCAAGGCCTAAAGCTCCAAGGGCTTTGGCAGCAATGCCCTCACCTTCACGAACCAATCCTAAGAGGATATGTTCTGTACCGATGTTGTTGTGTCCTAAACGTACAGCTTCTTCTTGAGCCAACGCTAATACTTTCTGTGCTCTTTCTGTAAAACGCCCAAACATCATAGGGCTTCCCTCCTAACTATATTTGTTTTCTAATTTAAGTCGTTCTCGGATCAAGGATGCTCTAAGCACATCCCTTTCCTCTGGAGATAGATTTTTCTGTGCATATTGTTGTAAAAAACCTGGTTGGGTGAGAATCATAAGTTCATTTAATATCGTCTTAGGAATACGTTGAATATATCCTAAGTCTATGCCCAAACGGACATCAGATAAACATTTCGATGCTTCTTTTGATTCAATAATCCTACTATTTGATAAAATTCCATAAGAACGGAAAATTTTATCTTCTAACTGAACACCTGATTGATCCATGATTCGTTTTCTAGCATTTCGTTCTTGTTCGATTAATTGCTGGACCACACTTTTTAAATCTTCCACAATATCTGTTTCTGATTTCCCAAGTGTAATCTGGTTTGAAATTTGAAAGATATTACCTAAAGCTTCGCTACCTTCCCCGTAAATTCCTCTAACAACTAATCCTAATTGATTGATTGCAGGAATCATTCGGTTAATTTGTTGGGTCATCACAAGAGCTGGTAAATGCATCATTACAGAAGCCCTCATGCCTGTTCCCACGTTGGTAGGACAGCTTGTTAAATATCCTCGATCTTCATCAAATGCATAGTTTATCTTTTCTTCTAACCAATCGTCGAATTCAGAAGCCTGTTTCAATGCTTTCTCTAATTGAAAGCCTGGAAAGTAAAGCTGTATTCGAATATGGTCTTCTTCATTTACCATAACAGAAACTTGTTCATTCTTGGAGATTAGTGCAGCACCGTGGTTCGAATGTTCTACTAAATGAGGACTCACTAGGTGCTTCTCTACCAAAACTCTTTTTTGAATGGATGGCAGTTCATTCATGCGCACTAGCTCAAATTGATGGTAGTTCCCAAATGATTGCTGGCCATATTCCTGTTGAAAAAAATCGAGAATGTGATCTAAATCCTCTTGGTTTGCGAGTATTGGAAAAGGGACCTGCTCAAAGTTACGAGCCAAGCGAATTCGACTACTTAATACAATATCGCTGTCGGGTCCATTTTCTTGCATCCAAGGACTGATTGCTTCGTTAATAAATTGCTGCAAGGACATTATTGATCACCATCCCCTTGCTCAGATTTCATCTGTTTCTCCAACATCCGAATTTGGTCCCTGACCTTTGCTGCTTCCTCAAATTCTTCTGATCGAATTAAGTGGTTCAATTTTTGACGTTGTTCTTCAATTTGCTTACGTACATGTATATCTCCACCCATGCGTTTAGGTACTTTTCCGTCATGGACAGAATTACCACTATGCACTCTTCGGAAGATTGGATTCAATTTTTCGCCAAAGGTTTTATAACATTTCGCACAACCAAATTTGCCTATCCTAGTAAACTCATCATATGTTAGACCACATTTCTCACACTGAAGTTTTGGTGGTGCTTCATAGGAGGATGTTTGATCTTGAGACTGGGACACGGGATAGGAGTCAAAATTAAACAAGCCTGATAAAAGATTTGGCAATGAGAATGACTCACTATTTTGCGGCATATATCCTTGTTCATACGCGCATTTTTCACACACATGAACTTCTTTTTTATGACCATTTATGACTTGTGTAAAATGCAAGGTTGCAGGGCGTTGATGGCATTCTTGGCATTCCATACAACTTCTCCCTCCCTTATTCCTTATATTTTAAAGTAGCTAACATCGAAGCCAAAATACGTGATCGAAGTTCATCTCGCAATGATAGTTGAACGGCTAATACTTCACGTGTAATTGCACTAACCATTAATTTAGCCTCACGCTCGGTTATTAACTCTTCTTCTAACAAACGTTCGATTATATCAATAGCGCCTTGCTGAGATACTCTTGGTTCTATTAGTTTAATCAACTCATTCAAAAGCTGCATTTTGTCTTGGTGCTGAATACGAATAATTCGTATATAGCCACCTCCACCACGCTTGCTTTCTACTATATATCCTTTTTCCACTGTAAACCTAGTATTAATCACGTAATTGATTTGTGATGGTACACACTGAAAATGATCAGCTACTTCACTTCGTTTAATTTCAATTGCATTCTGGTTATTAGACTCAATGATTTCCTTTAGATGAGCTTCAATGATATCGGATATATTCCGCAAGGTCCCCCCTCCTCTTCTTTGACTTTGACTATCTTTGACTATACTTTTATTATACAAAATTTAAATGAGAATGCAACCAAAACACACTAGTACTATCTTAACCATTTTCTGAATTGTATAGTATCAAAAGACGATTATTTTCTAACAAATTATGAATTCCTATAAACACTTTTTACGCTCGATATCCTTGAAACTTCATCAAACAAAGAAATTTCATTTAAATTTTTCTGATAATCTAGTTCGATAAATATGTTTCGTTGACCTTCTTTATCTCGTTCTATTTCAAAGGTTAATATGTGTAAATGGTACTTATCAAAGATTTTGATCACTTCACTCATTTCCAATGTATCGTCTGCTGTAATTTTCACAAATGGATTAGACCTTTTTTTGACGAGCTTCTCTACATTATTCAATCCAATCAAGCTAACTAATACAACAATGGTCGTTAAAATAGCTGGGCCATACATGCCCGCACCAATAACTAGCCCCAATCCTGCAACTGTCCAAATCGAAGCAGCTGTAGTTAACCCACGTATAGTAATACCATGAACCATTATCGTACCTGCACCTAAGAACCCTATACCACTAATGACATAAGATGGAATCCGGGCTGGGTCAAATCGAATACTTCCGTGCTTATTTAAAAAAGGATCAAACCCGTATAATGAGAGAAGCATCATTAAACATGCACCGACTCCTACTAAAATATGTGTACGAAATCCTGCTGACCTATTTTTTATTTCTCGCTCAAAGCCAATGACACCACATAGTAATACAGCGGTAACCAATCGAGATAACATCATGATGAAGTAATCATCCATAAATGTTTGTAGAGACAAGAAAACCCCCTCTTTCTTTTTAAAGGTAGCTGATATTGAAGTGTCTTCTAATCCTATTATTGTAGAGGTACTAGTATGTATGGTTACTAATGATAAGAAGGAGATCGTTAAAAGTGTATATATATTTTACCCTTATTGGGGGAGTGACAAAACTATTGTTTTACTGAAATTAGTTGGTTAGTTTAGCAGATCATCTGAAGTGGCTACTTAGGAGGAAAGAGGGGGCGTAGGATGTTTACTTTGCGCATGCTTAAAGAAAGGCACAAGTGTCCTGCTATCAACGTATATACTGTGGTCTACAGGACGTAGGACAGTTCGATGTTGCTGCGTGACGCAGCGGTTCTATGTTGACTTATCGTAAGGAGGAGCAGGAAGTTGCTAGCGCTTGAACTAGAAATGTAAGCGCAGGAACTTAGACTTTCTTTTAAAAAAAGCCTAATCTCACTCCCGAAAGACCTAGCAAAGAAACAATTAACCATTTTCGACAGAAAGAATGAATTTAAAGCCATAAGTGGTGAAATGGAGCTAGACTTCTATGAGCTACAGCTTAGATTTTCTATACTATTAAACAAAAAATCCCCTCGGAAACGAATTTCCAAGGGGATTGTGTGTGCATGGCGGCGTCCTACTCTTGCGGGGGTGAAACCCCGACTACCATCGGCGCTGAAGAGCTTAACTTCTGTGTTCGGCATGGGAACAGGTGTGACCTCTTCGCCAAAACCGCCATACTATGTATTTTCTTGAAGGTAGTACCTTCAAAACTAGATAAGAATGAGACATCGAATGGTTGGTGCGCCTTTTCGGGTTCGAGCTCCAGCGACTGCCGAAGCAGTCGCCTGCGCTTTTTGTTTTTAGTTAAGTCCTCGATCTATTAGTATCCGTCAGCTGCACGTGTCACCACGCTTCCACCTCGGACCTATCAACCTTGTCGTCTACAAGGGATCTTACTCATTTAAAATGATGGGAAATCTCATCTT
>NZ_WMEU01000012.1 GCF_009856295.1 Pontibacillus yanchengensis
GAACCGCTTTACATTCTCTTAATGGAATAATTTTCTTGTTTCTCAGTTTGTAATAATGATTTTGTAATTCGAATTGAGGAATAATATTCAAACTTAAATCTTCAATACTTAACACTTCTCCATACTGTGTTAAAACTTGGTATATCTTTTTCTTTCCATATCTTTTATATGAAAGTACTTGAACAATACCTTCTCCTTCACATCTAACTAGTTCCATAATCCATTCCCTCCCGTTTCGTATATTGTTTTACCTCTTCCCACTTTTGTAACTGATAGTCTTTAATAAATGAGGTTCTTCCCCCACTGGCACATAGTTGTGCATTAAAATTTAAAACATGATTGAATATTCTTTGAGAATGAAAAAGGTTATTCATAATATTATTAGCTATCAACGCTGCCATTTTGTTGGTAGATGATCGTTGAGGATTATTTATAATGACTTCTCCACATGATTCATCTGGAAAATGGGTCGCGGCATCATCTAAGATGTTTGGAAACATATCGGTAACTGGCTCTAAGATAACATGGCCGTTGTACTTAAAACCTACAACTGCTTGACCGCTAAAACCACTCTCTCGAATATTAGCTTCTTCTTCATCCGAATATTCACTTTGCATCTCAACACCTGTAACACCAGTATCAATCCAAATAAGGTTATCTACTTCTTCAGAATAAAAGTAATCATGGAACAGCTGACGAGTCTTGTTATTGTCGATCATCCCTACCAATACATATACATGTTGGTAAGCTTCATCAAGTGAAGGTGCCTTCAAGAATTGGTCCAGCATACTGAAATCTTTTATATATTCAGTAACCGTTTTAACGGACAAATCGTAAACATCAGCATACCTTTCAGCTAAAGCGATGACCTTATATTCATCCATATCCTCCTGGGTACAGAGTTGATTTGCTAAGTTCTTAGGTTCATAGACATCTCTATCACAAATAGTGAGATTCATACCAAATTGCACTTGGTCATTCCCTGGATTATTGTTAAATGATATAAAGTGAGTAGCTATATCCTGACAAAGACTCCTAAAAAATTGGCCACCGTTAGCTCCCGCACCTACCTGTAAGATATTAAAATAAAGTTTTCTTTTATCCTCATTCATAATATGAATACTATTCATCAGAATTCCTCCTTTAACGTAATTAAGCCATTTTTTCGGCCCTTCAAAATAAAAAAAAAAGAAAGCCTAATATAGGCTCTCTTCATCTCCCAAAAAAGTAATATATTCAATATTGTTATCCCACTCAATTGGATATGCGTTGTCCTTACTCTTATTAAAATTAGTAAAGACACGCTCAATAGGTAGTGTGTAGAAATATCCATTCAATCCTACTCTCAGTAAGATAGAAGGATTAGTTTCATTCAATCTCCCTACCACACCATAAAGTAAGAAACGTTGTTCATCAGCATTGTCTGTAGAAGAAAAGTACGCATCCATCGTATTATGAGAATGAATTTGTAACACTTCTACCAGTTCACCATCCCCTGTCATTGGTTCAGCATCCACATGGACCTTTGAAACCTTTTGAGGAGGGCAAATTGCTTTATAGTAATGTTCCGTCTTATGCCAGAAAATCTGGATCATCACCTCTGATTCCACCCAAGGATTGCAATACTTCCTGAAGAACGTCAGAATTTGTTCCATTATTTCACCAGGAATGAGGGGTAATTCAAATTGAAAACCTTTAGGCACTTCTTCTAACCTTCGAAGAGCATTTTCAGAAGCAGGAACTGATATCATCCCAAAAGGAGTCCTCCTTATCTCATAAAGGTGACCATCACGTGAAGCCACTATGTTATGAGACTTTCTGTCTTCTAAAAATTCACTTAAACGCCAATAGTGGTTATAGATACCAAACTTCATTGGGAACACCCTTTAGCAGCGCCAGTGATAATTGGAAACACTCTTTTGTTTTCCTTATCGTAGTTCCAGTGAGTACGGTCTTTAGACATTTCGAAGAAGTCTTTTGCCATTTCAACTCTTACCTGTTCTAAGGTAACACCTTCTTCTGGAATATCCTCAATAAACTCCGCTAGTTCAAACGATTCTCCATAATAATGAATGGTCCATTCGCTATCTACTTTAATGGTTTCATTCTTAGGCTTTGCTGAAGTCGCATTCGATTTTTTGGAGCCATGAGTAGATTTCGTTTGTTTCCCTTTCTTTTCTGTAGTTACCTGTTCTTCTTCTCCAAATAAAGTTCCTTGAAATTCGTTAGTCATATTAAATTCCTCCTAAAGTAATTTTGTATTTAAGTAATACTAGGCATTGATATCAAGTAGATCACTTAATACCAAACCTGTATCCTCCAACTCATCTTCATTAAAATCATTGTTTTGTAATTTGTGATATTTCTCTCCCAAATTGGTCCCATTAAATAAATGGTCATTGGTTTCAGAGTTTAGAAATACATATGGTAAGCTTCCTACCTTACTAAGTTCTTTGATCTCCAAGTCTCTTAGTTCTGGCCAACAAGCTGAAAAGTTAGTTGATACGTTAGCAAAAGGGTAATGATATAACCTAGTTTGACCACTAATAAAACGTTCCTTAATGGCTGCCACTTTTGCCCATCGTATTTTAGTTCCACTTACCTCAAATATAAACAAGAGCTTTGGATGCCCTACTTCATTAAATTCATGCCTATGATACTTCACATCAAATCTTTGCTTATCTACTTCAATGCCTACTATCTTGTTGCCATTCCTGTATTCCTGATAAGCAAAACAGTTTCTAGGTAAGATAGGACTAGCGCATGTCCGCTCTTGTTCCATATATTGACTTAGCGTTTTCACAACCCAATCTTTCTTGGACTTATTAGCAGTAACCTCGAATAATTGATGTATCAACGTTTCATGGTCATCAAAAGTTGCACGCTTCAAGGCAAGTTGCAACACCTTAGTAAGAAAGGCATCTGAATTTTCACCAAGAACATTCACCTTATCTAACAATGAATAGAAAAGGTTTTGTATCTGGTCTTTTTGATGAAATTCAGAAATCCTATGGATGAACTTCCTCATTAAGCCAGTAACAGCTTCTTCGTCTAATTGTGTTGGATCGAAATACCAGGATAGAGTCTTAAGAATAGCCCCTAACATCTCCTGACTATCTTCATTTTCATCCAACAGTTCAAGAAAAAGCCCCAATGTTTTTATGACTTCTGCATTGTAGTCATAGCTTTCGCCTTCTGCATATTTCAAATGGTTAAAGTATTCTTCAAACATTTCTGAAAGGGAATGATTTTCTAGTAAATGACCGATAATCTCATGGTCTTCCAACATATTCAGCATAGATAAACCTAAATCAGAAGGTTTCATCTTCTTTTGCCCAACCCTTATACCATTCTCATATTTTTCGTAAATAGCAGGCTCATAGTCTCTAAGCCGAACGATTGCTTCTTCGCTCACCGTACTCATAAGCTCAATTCCTCCATTTTAGTAACCTTTTCTCAAATTCTTTTTTAAACTCTAATAATTGGCGGATGTACTGATAATTCGTTACACCAGCAATTACTGTATCTTCCTCGCATTCAATCACTATGCCGTCCTCTGTAAAACGCCCATTTAGCTCTAGGTCTAAATAATACTCACAAGTAAAAGAAAGTAGAGTAAGTAAACCGTTCTCATCTTGCTCTATTTGAGTTGATGGCTTCTTATCTGTAAAGTGGTTTCTTAAATAACACCATTCTTGAACCTCTTGGATATCTTTCACCCATATACGAAAGGCATCTCGTTCTTCATCGAACTGCACCCTAGCATCATCAAAAACTTTTGATAGAGCTTCCTCGAAGATAGAATTCTCTCGAAAATGGACATCACTCCAAAACCACAGTTCTCCATCAAGTGGAGTTCCATGATCATGCAAGACCTTTGCAATCATCAGGTTATCCGCTGTAAGTGCATGGGACATGATTGAATCAGACGTCATAAAAACGCTTTTGGACATTAGAAAAACCTCCTCTTTTGAGCAGGATGACATGTATCCATCAGCTGATTAATATGAGCTGCCCTATTTACTTCTACAATGGGATTACCAATGTTTGAATGTCCTTCGTCAGAAACCTCATCAGGTTCATACCAGTGAAGTTCTTCAATAGCTTGTTCTAATTCAGCTTGAGTAAAGGAATTAAAATCCACTTCCTTAAGTGATTTTTGAGGCGAATACATAATAATATATATCATCCTCATAACTGCTCCAGGATCTACCTCATGGTTATTTCCGTAATTGGTGCTCTCAGCTGCTTGAATAAACTTCTGAAAGTAACTCATGTTCTTCCTCCTTTTAGTGTAATTAAGGTAATTGGACCAACATTGCTTGTAGATTATCCCTAATTCCTGATAGATACATTGAACCAACAAGTAAGATAACAAAGAATAGAAAACTCTTAGCTGCAGCATTGGCATAACCTTTGCGATACATAAGATACGCAAAAACTCCGCAAATAACTGCTATAATCCTACATAGCCAAACTCCCTCGGTTAGTAATTGAATCATCTAAATTCCTCCTAAAGTGTAATTGTTAATCTATTAAAAAAACCGAAAGTACTTATAGGCGTACCTATGAGTAACTTCCGGTTTGTAAGCTATTAATATATTAATTTTTTGCATGCAAAAAACCCCTAAAGGTGAGCATACTTCTTCCTGAGAAAAATAATGCCACCCTTAGGGGTTTAAACTTCGTAATCAGGCTCAAATTGAGCAAATAGTAAATTAATATACCATCATTATACTAAAACAAATAACCTTAAGCAATCTGTTTCATTTTCTATTGATGTACATTACGAGCTTCATTTAACAGGTTTTGTTTTATATCATCAAATTTACCTTCTGTTACTTTAAGATTGAACTCTTTACATAGATTGTTTTTTAACTGTATAAGGTCATAAGAGTCATTTAAAGCATAACCTTTATTCCCATCATCAATTACTCCTCTTATACCTCCAGTAAGATTAGGCAAAATAAAAGTCTTGCTGTCATTTTGTTTCACCCATGCTGCACCCATCTCATTTAAGCAATAAGGACTACTGTAATAGTTATCAGAAAGCATGTAGTAAACAGTGATACCCCCATCTATTTCCCCTCTTAAAAAATTAAATATATCCATTTCAGCCGGAATACCATGTCTGCTAGATGATGAATAAAGTATCTGATCCTCTTCTATTCCTAGACGCTCAAGAAAATCTACGAATGCTTTACATACTTCTTTATCGTCACTCGAATGACTAATAAATATTTTTTGCTTTAATGGTTTGCTTCCAGGTTTTGAATTTTCACTTTGTTTAAAGTTTAAAGGTGCCTCTTTTTTCATTTTTCTTAGGTCTTCTATGTAATTCGCAATTTTCTCTTTATTGTTATAATGCGCTTCCTTTTCCTTGCTCATCACAAAATCATTACCCATTATGTCATCATAATTACGCTCATACCAATCGTGAATCTGTTCTAATATAAATAATACTTCCTCTCCATTCCCAGTATTTAAGCTTCTTTTAATATTATCTTCAAAAGCCTTAGTTTCTGAGTTTCCATTATAATCACTTATATATCCTAAAACGCCGTCTATTTCAAAAGATAACTTTTGTATTATATCCACAATAACTTCCTCCTGATAAACAATTTATTCCTATTTTACCATTTTATATAGAATTAGAGATGGAATAGTAATTAAACTTTGAGGAAAAAAATAGCATTGTCCCACTAATTGGAACAATGCTATTATTAGATTTATATTGAAAATGATAACTGATCTTCTGTAGGAGCCTTCTTCGAACCTTTTTTCTTCTTATAGCCGTTCATATCAACAACCTCTATCAAATCAAATAGGTTCTCTTGTCCTCCTTCTCCAGTCTCATTATCAAAATCAAATGCAAACAAGTTATATTCTTCGGATTCTGGAACAGGTTCCATCGTTTTCACGACTTCTCCTTCCACTACTCCACATAGTCGCCTTGTTTCATCCGCTAAGGCTTTCATGCGAGCATCCAATACTTCTTGAAAACGTGATTCCTCTATCATCTCTATATCTTCATATTCTTTGGCTGCAAGTTCTTCCCAAGCGTTTGCAACATTTGATGCTGCAAAGCAATTTGCAAGATCGGTAGCTAAAGAGGATTGTTCATCATAACTATATTTAGCTAATTCTGACTTATCCAATCGCCCTTCTGTCATCAATGCATGACCACGAGCTGACATAATCTTTAAGAATTGCTTCATTTGCTGAGAACCGTTGTAAACGCTAATAAAGACACGACACTCTCGATGTTGCCCAATTCTATGAGATCTCTTTGCTGACTGACGAACTTGATTAATTTCATAAGAGAGTTGATTAAAGATAAGAGTTGGCCAAGCTAATAAATCCAAACCGACCTGTACGAGTTTCATGTTCGTTACGATGACTCGAACCCCTTCTTCCTTAAGCTCTTCAAGGCGTTCAGAGCGTTTTTCCGTGTTTGACTCATTTAATATACAACAATCAATATTATGAGCCTCAAGCACTTCTTTTGTCCGCTCATTGAGCCCGTATGAACCTGTGAAGTTATTATAAATAACGACTCCTCGATTTTCAGATAGTTCTTGCTTAACCTGTTCAACTAACCAACGCTCTTTTGCATGAAATCCTTCTATTTCAGGTGCTGTTACATAATAATCCTCATAGTCACCATTATTCGAGAAACTGTAACTTGCTCCTAAATCGGGACGATCAGCGTAATTAATCGTAGCTGGGTTAAATTTAGACCATGCTCCTTTAGCACCAACGATAGCTTTCTTACTACACTCTTGATACATTTCTTCATGAAATGCACGATAAGCAGCACTATGTTCATTATCCATATCAAGGAATACAGGCTTTTCTTTGATTTCCACCAGTGGTAGGCCTAGATCATCAAGCTCTAAGAATGCTGTATTGTGAAGCAAGTATTCAGCTGTCATCTGAGGTGCAATACCAGGTTCTTCTGTTGGTTGCATGGGCTTTCTTCGTTGTTTGGTGGTCCACCCTTTTTCCTCTTCTTCAACATGTACGACTTGCTTAAGCTTTCCATAACGTTCCGCCCAAGCAACATCACCTGTTGCATCCGTAAAGCCACGTTTCAATAAGGCAGCTGGATTCGTTCTCCAAAGGATTTCCTTTATGCTTGATGATTTACCATTCACTAAGGTTCCAGTTAAGTTCAAGTTTTTCTTAGCGGATTTCACCATCTTATCGAAGGCATCTCCCCTACCAGAACCGCTTGCCTTACACTGGTGTACTTCATCACAAATATAAAGGTCAAAGTACTTTTTCATCCGTTTGAAGATTTGGCTAATATTGACTCTTGGCTTATTACGACATTCCCCTCTGTTTTTCACAGCTGGTCTGTATAATTTTGAGCTACATGATGCATATTTTTTAGCCAAGTTTTTCTTTTCCTCTACTTGTTCCTCTCCATCATCCTTGTTAATTTCCATCTTATTAAAATGATGGTCGATTTCCTTTTGAGGAAGAAACACTTCTTCATTGTACATACATGTTGTAAAACGTTTGGTCTTCTTCCATTTCACTTTAAAGTCTTTAGGTAATCCATTGGGTAATAATCGCTTAGCCTGAGCAGCTTCCTCAATATCCTCCGGAAGTGGTGGGATACCAACCGCTACGTCAGACCATTCAAGATCCACCCAAGAATCTTCCTCTTTCTTTTTTAATGGTCGACCGCAATCTGGACAATGCCACGTAAATTCGTCTCGTGTGCCTTTCATTCGCCTCCAAATCCCTGCGAAGTAAGGTTCATTACTCATTTTGGCTTTATCTATCCCAACTATCGTAATTTCTATCTCCCCTGGTTCAGGACGATATCCATTCCTCACCTTGTTGAGAAGTCTTAATGCATCACCACTTGTACGAATAATATTGGTCTTAGCTTCAGGAAGCGTTTGTTTAATCTCTTTATTCTGCCATTTCTTCAGAGTGATACCAGGAGCTGATAACAGAACAGAGGTACCTTTTTTGGCATTGTTCCTCTTCTTTCGTTCATTAAGAACGTTCGTTACACCTACAGCCTGTATGGATTTACCCGTTCCCATATTGGCAGATGTGAAGACAGAGTTTTCATGGTCTAATCCATTTACAAGTCCCTGAATCACATGAGCCTGAGCTGGAAATGGTACTCGCTTCATTTGAGCAATGGCAGGGTCCAACGGCATGTACGGTGTATGTCTAGGCTTGAACGCTTGTAGCTTCTTGGACATAGCTTGAGCATTCTCTATCATATACTGTTTCATCGACCACTCAGGATCAAATTTACCATGTACATCTGAGCTAGGAATCCTAAGCATTCTGTTACGAAGAGCGGTTTCCACCATGTTTAATATTTCTTCTTCATTTGCTTCTAGGCGAACCGCTTTAAGATTAGGATACAAGTCTTCAAATGCAGGATTTTGAATAATCCTCATATGATGGAGAAGTGGATCAAAAAGTTTCGGGTAATGTTCTTTCCATTCTGGAGGTAATCCAAACCGATTAATACAATGTTCGGCAATGGCTTCCTCTATGTCTCCCGTCATGGAAACTATATACCCTTTTGAATTCTTGTCACCTTCAATAACATCATTTAAACCTTCAAGTGTAGCCATAGAAGAAAAGACCATTCCATGTGCCACATCTCCTAAGCCTACTTTACGCTCCAAGCGACGATACGTATCAGAACCCCGCCTAATTTCACCGAAGGATTCCAATTGAAGAGGTCTTCCTTCTAAAAAACCAGCGGATACGGCCTGTACAGACTCCGGTACATCCATGTAACTTGCTACCACTACCTCTTTGTTATCTTCCCTCTCATCTACCACAACAAAATGGAGTTGAGCATTAAAAAAACGTTCATGACTTTGCATTGATATTTTCATGTAGTAAGGCCATGACTTATAACATGACAGGAGGTGTTAACCCCCTGACCATGTTTCGTAAGTCAGAGGGCTTTCCCTCCTTTATATCTGTTATTGTTTAATTCAGCTCATTATCTTAGTGTTCTCACTAGACACGTGCTGGTAGTAGTTCATCCATTTCACATGTAATGCGGTAGCGTTCTTCCATTAACTCTTCACTCCATGCTACATCTCCCTCATGCGTAGCTTGTTTGAGTGCTTTTTCAACAGTATTGAATTCCTTACGTAAAGCTAAATACTTTTTAAAAGTAGATGAAATCTTAATAATCATGATAAGCCTCCTGATTGGGTAATGTGATTTGAAAATATATATCCTTGCTGTAATAAATATCGTTATATAACCCTCATACCATTCCACTTATTATCGGGAATCCAGTAAGGCTGTTCCAAACTAGGCATCCAAATAAATTGGTATGGATCGTCTTGATACCCCATTGGGTGAGCCATAGCTCCTCTATTTAGCCACTTCAATATTAGAGAATCATCGACTTCTCCCTCTATTTCGGTTATATCTTCCATGTACTTGAGTGTGTCTATCATCATATTAGTGCCATGTTCATCATCAATGAAGGATTGCATGTCATATACGAATGCAGAACCTTCATTAAATTCAATATTTGCCACACCAATAACTTTGCTTTTTACTATGAAGTATCCAAATAAACCTAATACTGGTTCAAAAGATACGGTAGTTAAGTCAAAGTCTTTTGGCTTTACCATAGTGTGTTTAATATAGAAGTAACCTAGATCATCACACCATTGGCAACCCTTCTTATGGCCAAGACATTCACACACAATGTACGCTCCATTTCTCATATTAAATTCCTCCTAAAGTGTATTTATCCTATTGCAATTCATGAATGCCATCTTGAGTAAAGACACGCACAATTGATTTGTGGTGTTTCGTGTAGATCTCTTTACTCCTATTAGACTCTTCATCTTTTTGCTCTTCTTTTTCTGTTAATTGTTTCGTCACACCAACCACAATATGATTACCCATGTTTCCCCCGATAGCTCCACTTGCTACGGCAATGCCAGCATGAGAGTGTTTAAGAGGTAGCAAAGGATTTTGCATACTTGATTGAGTACTCTGAGGTGTGACTTTCTTGTCAAATTCCAGGAAAGCAGCTGATTGTTGAAGGTCTTGTTTAAGCTCTTCTGGATTCAACTTACCTGCCCGAAATACGTTTACTTGATCTTTTGAAGAAGGAATCATAAAGGACTCTTCCATTTCATCAAGTGTTGCCAAAGCCTCTGGTCCTTGTTGTGCGATATCTCGTAGGTGTTTCAACGTATCCTTCCGCTCATCTCGTTTGGCTTTTCCAAACTTAGCAAATAAAATCACTTGCTTGAATGTTGGATATTCCTCATCTGAGAAGCGGTACACCTTCACATCATGAAAGCGTCCTGCTAAAACATTGGCACAAACCCCTAAGACATATTGAGGTACACAGAAACAAAGCAACCCTTCATCAATCAGTAACCCCTTTGACTTACTAGTGAGTGTCCTTAAAAAGCGTAATTCCGTTCGCTCATTAAAGATTTCATCATAAGGTGGATTCAGCCACATCATGCCAAATTTACGCTCTGTTCGAACATTGGAATAGGATTCATTCAAGGTATAATCTAAGATGGTTGAAGCGGTTTTTGCCCTAGATTCTTCTAACTCTACGCCATAAGCCATGATATCCGCTTGTTGCCTTATCCCTTGGTTCATGAACCTTTCTAGTGCTTCCCCTTCACCAGCACAAGGGTCTATGATGTTAAATAGACTTTCATCATCTTCTTGTTCAAATTGCATATGAGGCAACACCTTTTCTATTTCAGTCAGTGGTGTTGCATAAAACCCACCCTTTGATTGTGATGCGATTCTTGCCATATTAAATCTCCTCCTAAATAGAAAGGAGATACCTCACCATGCTGGCAAGATATCTCCATCTCCAAAATGTTATGATTAAGCACTTACTTGAAAAGGTAATCCGTTTATCGTTCCGATAAACCATTCATCTATATATCTTGTTTGACTCATAAAGAGAACTACAAGAAAATAGGATCCTTTGCGGTCCTGTTTTTCTTCTCATCCAAGGAACTTAGCCTGAATTGGTTTGTAATTACCTCTTAAGCAAATTGCTATATCTTCCTTGTATCCTAGTAGAGGGTATTGTTCACTCATTGTGCTAACCCTCCCTCGATAGGCATAACGGCAACCTGTTTAGAGGAAACACCAAAATAGTCAGCAGCCCACTTAAGCACCTCTTCTTCAAAGCCGATTTTCGTAACGATAAATGGCTTTTTGTTATCCTTGTAAATTTTTAGTTTAAATGCCTGAAAATCTTTAGACATTTCCTTTTTAAACTGCGGAGGACACGCTTCTATGTTCATAACATCATCTGTACGGATGATGCGTTTATTTTCCCCCATAGTTACTTCAAATTCAGCAGGTTGACCAAGTTTTAGTTCCTTTAATTCAACCTGGGCCATCGTAAAGTGTCCATTTCTCTCATAACCCCAGTTGTTGATTTCGTATTGAACATTACGAGTCTCAAATGAAGCTCTCATTATGCCCACCCCATTTCTTGAACAGAGTGGTAGCTCTCATCGATTACAATATGATCAATAAAATCAACACTTGTCTCGGCGGAGAAGGTATCTTTTGCCTTCATCATTTTTTCTAGGAATGATTTGAACTGTCCTAAAACCTCTCTACCTTGTTGCGGTTTATTATGGACTGTAATCACACCATAAGCATTTTCTTCCTTCGCTGTTCCATAAATTTCTTGCAATGAAATATCATCATAATCAACTGTTGAACGAGAGATCATTTTGGCATTTAACACTTGCCCTTTATTATTCATAAACAGACAAGTGAAATGTTCGTCTGTATCACGAAATGAACTGGATACATACGTAATAACATCATTTGGCTCCTCCAAAATTGGCTTCCTTAACAGTGGTTCTTTCCTAAATGTGTACATGATTAAATTCCTCCTAAAGTGTAATAAACACAAAAAAGCCACCTTAAAATAAAGTGGCTTCCTGTGCGTAATTTATAGCAAAACCCTATGGGTTCTACTCTCCTAATCTATCTAAAGTGTAATTAGACATATCCTTTTTCTTTCAAGGATGTGTACCCGTTTCCTATAATAACGTGATCAAGTAGCTCAATTCCTAACTGCTTGCCACATTCCGCCAAACGCTTTGTTGCATCAATGTCATAAGAACTAGGTTGAGTATTTAAACTGGTGGTTATGACCTACTACAAGGGAAGCAGCGGACAATTTAACAGCTTCTCGATACACCTCTCTAGGATGTACGACTGAGCTATTTAAAGAACCTATGAAAATCGTCCTTCGTGCTAACACATTGTTTCTCGAATCTAGATAAATAGCCACAAAGTGCTCCTGACGCTCATGCTTAATATCTTGAAGCAAATTTGCCGCGTCTTCTGGAGATTTTATTGACTCTTTTTTATCTAAATTACTATTGTAGGCTTTCCTACCCAACTCAACTGCTCCACAAATACGTTCTGCAGTTCTCCTACCCACACCAGGGATGGATTCAATTTCTTCTATAGAAAGGTTCCTCAATCCATAATCATGATGTTTTTGCATAATATCGTTAATGATGTCATCAAGGGAATGATTCTTTGTTCCTTTACCTACCATAAGATAAAGCAACTCTCTCATAGATAATTGATTAACTCCTGCTGTTTCGTAGACACGTTCTGCTACTTCCTTAACCATTAAATTCATTTAAATTCCTCCTAAAGTGTAATGAGACACAAAAAAAAGACCACTTAATATAAGTGACCCCCCCATGTGTTATATAGAAAACAAGCCTTTATGGAATGGAGACAATTTTAGGTCGATAACCTGCATTCATCAGATCATCTAGCCCTTTGCCTTTTTCCGCTGGCCATAAAGCAATAGCCAACTCTATCCCTAAAGGTTGTAATTCTTGTTTAGCTTCCTCAATTGCATTTAATACATTAACTTGTACCGTTTCTTCCTTCGTTTGAGCATCAGCATCAAAACTAAAAATGACACGTTTTGGCATTAGTTCCTTGGTTGGTTCTAGTAAGAGACGCCATTGATTTACACCTGGCACTTGTAAGTGGATTTGCTTGGTATATTCCGAAGCTATATCCCCTTTAAGCGGTCCTTCTCCCCACCAAACTGTTTCCGAATCTACATGGTGTTGATAATCATGAACAGTCCCTTTATGTACTGTCCAGTTTAGTAGTGCTTTTGCCGGAACAGCGCAATGATAAGGGATAGGGTTTCCTATCTCTGCACCATCAAGAATGCCATGCTCTTCATTTGGAGCTTTCGAAAACCAACCGTATTTCGGTCCAAGTTCGATAAAAACGTTCCCGTTCTCAAACTCCAGTGGTAATTGATTTCTATGATACTCTCCTACTTTTTCACCCGTAGAAGAATTAATCACAATGAAATTGGACCAATCTTTCATCTGTACTTGAAGTTCCCCACTACTTTGCACAAGTTGAGGACGTTCATCATACATGATTTGCATACCTTGGATTTGATTATGGATATCTCGAAACGGAATCATTAATCCCGCTTTACCATAAGCTGTCCAGTAAGGTCCATACTTCCCTTTCTTCAATACAAAACCAGGTACACCAGAAGGTTCACCTAAGTTTTTCTTCATTTCTTTTACAAGTTTGTACCTTTCCTTTTGCTCTGCATCAAGTGAACGGTAAAAACGCACCTTAGCTACGGAGGGATTAATGTTACGTACCTCCTTTAAGTGCTCCTTATGTGAAGGACTACAACTGTTCAAACGCAACCACTCTTGGTAAAACGTATGGAGTTGGTCAACCGATGCTTTTGTAGCAACCTGGTTGATCTCCTTCCTTGCTTTGTACTCAACATGGTTATTCTCTTCTTGTTTCCCATTTTTGTACTCAATCGTAATGCCACATAACTTACAAATCGCTTTGACAGATTCAATGAAATCTCGCCCCTTAGGAGTCGAGGTATTGTAATGTCGATAAGCGTAGAAAGAAATGCCACTATATCCTCCATCCGTGCCTGAAAAGTCCTTCCACATACCTTTCTGTGGGGAGATGGACAAAGATGGCGTACGTTCCCCGCCATTACGATAAGTGAAATAGTTTCCACCTACTCTTTGAAGCGGTTCATCCATTTGCTGTGCCAAAAACAATAAATCTACGTTTCTAGCTTTTTCAATGGTTTCTTCGGTAACTAATCCCAACGTTATTTTCCTCCCTCCTAAATTAAAAAAGGACAAAAAATAAACCCTAGTTTGGAGGAAGGCATACTTCAAGTAAGCATGCGATTCCACCCAACTAGGGTTTGTGTCTTCGTGTCCAGGCTCAATAGAGCAAATAATAATTTAATATGGTTATATTATACTAAAAGGATAATGGTACAGCAACTATTGATAGCTAAAAGAAATTTATTAGCTCAAGTTCACCTATATCTACTAACAGATAATACCTCTCATAAATTTCTTTCTTAACCTTGTTTATTAATAATTTTTTCAGCAGTTTTCTGTAATTTTTCAATACCTAAAAACTTATTATCAGATGCTGCTTTTCTCTCATTCACTCTAGGTATATGAATCAACATATACTGAAAACCATTATCATTCCAGTAAATTTTTTCTGCGTTAGGTCCTTTTATATACACTGCCTCAATTCCGTTTGTCAATATATCTTTCTCAACATTAAATTCTGAATCATCAATTTCTGGAATTTTTGGAGTATCGTTGATTACATTGAATTCGAAAGACATATTATTTGAACTCCAAATTTCTTGAAAATAATAGTTTTTACCTATAGCTCTAGTTTTTGCATAATGGTCTGTATTCTTAGTATCAAAAGGTAGTTTTTTAGGAACTTTCAATTTCTCTTTAACAGTTATCGGCAAACTATTTAAAGCTTTTTTTGTATCATCATTGCTGCTTAATTCTTGTACTGGTTTTAGAGCTTTACTCGCATTGTTTTTTTGGACATTAAAACTAAATATACATGTTACCGTTAGTATTAATATTGCAAATGCTAGCATTATTTTCTTCTTCATGTTTACCCCTCCCCTTATGGAGCCTCATAATGAAGCTCATGAACTAAACCAATTTCGTCTGCCGTATTGCCTGCTCCACCTATCCAATCAGATACTATCCATGCAGTAAAAGTACCAGGAACTCCTGACCAATCTACATGAAGGTCCCAAGAGTAACTATTAGAGATGAACTCTCCGTGCTGCTTCACCCCACGCCAAACTACATCTCCGTCTCCATCTTGAAAAAATGTTTCTCGCCAATAAGGATCTGAGTTATCGTAAATAGTTCCTTCCAGATTCACCCCTTTTAACGTAGATCTGGTTGATAATTTATAATTATCAAAATCTACTGAAGCATACCAATTTGTGTATTCATTATCATAATAGTATCCATTTTCAAAGTTCCAAGTACAATAATCACATAATTGATAGTCTATTTTCGTTGAGTAATCAGTTCCATATGCATTTACTATATTGATAGGTGTAAACATCAAGAAAAAAACAATAAGAAGCAATTTTTTCACTATTACCTCTCCTCCTTCATTTAAGTTTAAGTAATTGGACAACTACTTAAAGTATCTCACAAAGATCAAGGAACACAACCTTTTTTCCTTTTTTTCAAAATATTAGCATAAATATTATTTTTTTAGTCTATTGTTGATATAATGTAAATAACTTTAATAACAACTACATTTTCAAAATGTTTATATATGCCCTATAAAAATAGAGTTTTTTAGAGAGTAGAATTAAATAACATAGATAAGATGCTCTTATACATATTGTGCAAGGAGGGATTATATGTGGAGGAAAATAATAGTTATAACATTAACTATTTTAATAAGTTATTTATTAAGTTGTGAACCCAACCAAACTCCAACAAGTAAGAACTCACCATTTTTATATAAAGGAGCCTCTATAAACAATAATGACTTTATAGGTGCAATAATTAAGATGTTACCCAACCACAGAGATTTAAATGATTTTTCATTATATCCAAAAGAAAATCTAATCGTAGTAAAATATAACGAGAAATCAAGTCAAAATGCTGAACGGATTATCATTACAAATTCTACTTACTTATTTAATTTAGTGGAAGATATTCACAAAGTTACCTTTCATTTTAATTATGATAGATATACTATATACAAAGAGGATGTAGATGAACTATATGAAGATATCGACTACCAGAAAATAACTAATGAGGATAAGCTAAAGCAAATAATAAAAAAGAAAATAGAAGATTCGGTAAGTATTGAGAATTTTTTTAAATAAAAAGGGTAAAGCATCACGCTTTACCCTTTTTATTAATCAATCTACAATTTTCATGTTTTTCCAAATAAGCGATTCAATAGTGTTGGCCGTTCGGGAGTGAAATTAGCACGAGCTAACTCTACTTTTTTCTTCGTATTGTTATACTCTTCAATCAGTTCATCAGTCTCAGCAAATAAACGGTCAATTCGTTCCCAACCTGTCTGGTGCTGACTAAACTTATTTTGAGCTGTCATTGTCTTCACTCCCTTTCGTATTTAAGCCAATCTTATCATATAGCATCATGAAAGTACATAAATTAGCGTAGAACTCTAGGGCTCTCAAATCGTCTGCACAAAAGCCATCTTCACTTTCTGACTGAATGCACAAAACCCCTATTATCTGTTCGTCAACTTGTAATGGAATACCCATCATTGATTTGAAACGGTTTCGCTTAGGAAAGTAATGCTCCTCATGATTAAATCTAGGATCACCTTCATAATCAATATTATTGATATATTCAGCCTCACCTTTTTCCCACACCGAACCAGCAAACCCTGTACCTTTCTCAAAGGTACGCTTGACTACAGATTCAGCACTAATTCTTATACCATCTCTAATTTGTAAGATATCATCTTTCACCTCGAAAAGAGATATAGACTTATCACTTTGGTCTTTTTCCAAAACAGTAATACATTCTGCTAGCGTTTCCCTTAATACATTATCGAGCGAATATCTACCCGAATGAAATGAATAAGTTAAAGAAGATATTAATCTACTAGCACTTTCATGGTGTCTCACCAAAATAATAATGTTAGATTGAAATTTTTCTAACTAACACGTGTCTATAC
The DNA here is from genome assembly GCF_009856295.1 of Pontibacillus yanchengensis. Taxonomy (NCBI): domain Bacteria; kingdom Bacillati; phylum Bacillota; class Bacilli; order Caryophanales; family Bacillaceae; genus Pontibacillus; species Pontibacillus yanchengensis. The sequence continues at coordinate 17,068 of NZ_WMEU01000012.1, forward strand.
TTTTGCTCCAACTCATTATATAATTCCATATCCAACTTGTACTGATACGATAGATTCTTATATTTATTGAATATCCTTTTATTCTCCAATTTCAAAGTAAATGATCCATCACGATAACTTGAATCATGGAATGGATTTGGAAAGTTGGTTATGCTTGTTCCTATTTCCGTACCAGATGCCCCCAAATGATTTCCCAATATTTTTGATAAAGAGAAAATAAGGTATATAGCACCTACGGTTGTGATGACATCAAACTGCGTTATAGAAACTTCTTCCTCCACAAACCATTTGTTCACCATTTTTGTTAACATGCTGCTTATAAATTCAGAGAAAACATAAATTATGATAGACGTAAAGAAGAAAGCTGACAAATAGCATACTACTTTTAAACTTGTTCTTAACCCTTCTTCTTGAACATCGGTTTGCTGTTCACTGGTGTCTGGATCCATCAAACTCCACCTCCAAAAGAAAAGGAACCCCTATCCATAGCGGACAGATGGGTTCCCTTTGTTATTTGTAATTTCTAATTAGCTAACCTTCAAACGTCGTCAAGTAATGTCTCTTCTTCTAATCGTATTCTTTCCGCTTCCTCATATGTTTTATAGGTATTTGTCCTTCCAGTTTCCAATTCATCCGCAGTACTTACGAAATCCTCCGCGACAATATAACGCACTTTAGGAATCTCTTTGAATGTATCAAATGCCTCTGCGGGAATGGATTCAATACTATCATAAATTAAATCAAAAATGACATAGACCTTTTGTATAATTGGCATATATAACCCTCCATATAAAAAAACGCCCTAATAGAAATTTAGGACGTTTTTCAGTAATTTGTTTATGCTTCCTGAGCCACCCGAACAGGTAAGATTAAACCGAATTGGTCGTATCCTTCATTCTCGCTTTCTTCATTCACTGGTCGTACAATAATTGGTTTATTTTGACCAGACGATTTAAAGCGGATTTCTTTCGTTTGGATACTCTTGAGACATTCCTGTAAGTAATGAAAGTTAATGCCGAATTCAAATTCCGCAGAAACATCATCTATAAATAATTCTTCGTTTACATTTGTAATATCCGAATTGGCTTTAACGGATAGTGTAGGAAGAGTACCACCATTTAACTTAATGGAAATGGTCTTCTTTTCTTTTCCTACAGCTGTTTTCACTCTTTCTATCGCTTGAATGCATTCTTCACGATGAATGACAGCTTCCGCTTCAAACTCCTTGGGAATCAAGCGATCAATAGGTGGGTAACTCCCATCTAATAACCTAGTAGAGTATGTCATATTTTCCGTCGATAGTTTAAAGACCGCATCTTCATACTCTATCTTCATATCACCTTCCCCTTCACATAGCTTAATCATTTCTTTGACAGCTACACCAGGAAGGACAAGGTTATCTATCTGGTCTATTTCTTCATCAAGCTTAATGCGATGAACAAATAAGCGATGGCTATCGGTTGCAGCTACATTAATCCCATTGCCATCAGACTTTAGTTGAACACCTGTTAAAATGGGCCTCGTTTCGCTTACTGCTATGGAGTGTAGAACAGCCTTTAAACTTTCAGATAGTTGATCTCCATTAATAGTGAAGGACTTTGCTAATGTTTCGAAGGACTTCTTCGGAAATTCAGAAGCATCGCTTGTCGCAATGGAGTAAGAAGACTTTTTAACCTTAATATCTACTTTACTATCTTGAATATCAAGTACCACATCACCTTTAGGTAACTTTTTCATCATGTCTACAAACATAAGCGGTACCCAAAAGGTAACGTCCTCATCTGTCTCTACAACCTCATCCCCTGCAACCCTAATAGAAGAGTTTGAATCTGTAGCTAGTAACTCTACTTGAGTCCCTTTAGCTTGAACCAGAATACCATTTGTAAGAGTAGTTGATTTCTTGTCAGCTGCTCCAGCCGCTTTCATCAATAACTCATTAAACTTACTTACCTCTTTTACCTTCATTTGTACGCTCATCTTTCATTCCTCCTAAGTGTATATGTGTAATTTTGTGTATATATAAAAGAGCCATAGGAAACCCTATGACTCTCTCATAACAGTAATTAAATTAACCCCATAGAACGCAAAAAAGCCCCACGGGGAGACGACACACTTCTTCCAAAGAAAAATGTCACCCGTAGGGCTTGTAACTTCGTAACCAGGCTCAATAGAGCAAATAATAATTTAATATGCTCTTATTATACTAAACGTACAACTGCCGTTCAATCGATATATAGTAAAACATAGTCATTATATAGATAAGATAACTGCTTTATCGTTAATATGCCTTGAAACCCATGATAAAGAATTAACGCATCTCTAAATAAACAAGGTGTTTATTGTAAGGTAGATTAAAAAAATTCATTCATTTATAATATAATTTGGAAGGAGTTGGTTTTTATGGAAAAAGAAAACAACAAACAAGATCCAGTAAAAAAAGAGGTATTAGAATGGGTGAGTGATAATCCATCATTAAACGCCCGGATTAGGGAGGCATTCGATAATACCTCCGTGATAAAAAATGGAGTTAATTACACTCTTCCTGTCCTTTATGAGGTTGTATGGCATTACGCCTTGAACAGTAAGGAAAAAAATATGGGAACTTGGGATTGGAAAAAGAATGTTCGAGGGGTATTAACTTCAAGAACTACAGGAACAAGGGACATAACATGGGTGAGCCACAGCAAATATCAATTTAATTAAAAAAAAGGGCTGGGACATAAGTATTTCAGCTCACAAAAAATCCGAACTATATTTCGAAGTGTCCCTATAAGCTTCAAAATAGTTTCGGATTTTTCTAAATTAATTAACTTTATTTATGATGATAATTCGGCTTTAGGACTGGGGATTATAGTTTTGTCCCAGCCTCTTTTTTTTAAACATTATTTGTCTCGATATTTCTTGATTACCAGGCTCATCCCTATTATCAATGTAAGAGCAATTATTGCCATTAGTACATTTAATATTACTAATTGTGTATAAATATCATCCATCATCATTGCTAATGATTTTTTCAGTATATCGATATGAGAACCAATGTCGGACATAGAATTATCAATGTTACTTAACTTTTGATTAACATCATCATTCAATTTAAATTTCCTCCTTCAACACATTAAATCTATTTAAATTCTAGCTAAACAGATTTATATTTACATTTCAATAATTTACTAAAAAATTGTAAAAATTTTAAATTTACTGTTTTATAAATTTACATTAAATGTTAAATTACAAAATGTAACAAATTTTTGGAAAATTTAAGGAGGAGATAGTTGTGAAGAAAGTATTGTTGATTCCAGCTTTTTTGTTTGCCCTTGCTCTGATGATGGTTAGCTTTGGTGACACCTCTTATGCCGCTGCTAAGGAAGGCAGTTTTAAGACAAAAATTCTAGATATTCAAGTGGAGATACCTTATGAAAAATCAAGTGTTAATTTAGAGCGAGAATCAACTTCTGATTCAGAAACAATCAAGGTTTATGATAAAGAAACTGGAAAATTACTAAAGGAAAGTACAGTAGAAAAGGCAAACAAAAAAGCCATGTCCTTACAAGGAGACGTAACTACACAAGGAACTAGCTTATATACGGTGAGTGAATCTAGAGTAGATAATGGCTTAACTAGTACCTTGAACGCTGTTCTTGAGCTTTACGATTCGGGTTCATTCCGTCAAATCAATGCTGTAGATAACATGTATTGGACTACTTCCAGCGGAAATCATGACTTAGTGAATAAGCAGGCTTCTGACGTAGCAACTGATGGTTCATACCCAACTACTGAAGTACAAATTTCAGGAGCTGCTACAATTGAAGTAGAAATTGATCAAGGAGCATCAGCTGGATTTGAAGCTGCTGGATTCTCAGTTTCTGCTAGTACTTCAACCACATATACTGCAAGAAAAAATATTGAGGAAGGCTTCACATACTCAACTTACAACAGAGACTAAAAAAACGGCCTTCGGGCCGTTTTTTTTACCTTTGTATTTCTGATTTATAATGACGATTTACTTATTGTTCTTCCAACTTAACCTATGGAAAGGGGAATAAACATAAAAAAACACTCCGAGTATGCCTATAACATATTCAGAGCGTCAACCTTGCTAATATATTGTTAAATCTCTATCCAAATCTTTCTGCACACACTCCCAACAAGATCCTTTATAAGTTGGATGTTTCCCTAGAAACGTATGTTTAGCAGCATAGTATCTAGCATTCTCTTCTAAACCAAATAAGACATGACTCGTAATACTACACCCCATTTGGCAATAAGATACGGGAACAACCCATCTATCATCATCTTCTTGAATAATATCAAAATTATATTCCATTGAATGTTGTATTTCCTTTATTTGTTGCTTTTGGATAGTAATATCCATCATAGTAATCCTCCATCCTGCCTCTTATTGCTTTTTCATAAATGGTAGCTTAAATCCTTTTTTCTTCTTTGGTTGTAGCTTTTCAAATAATTCCTCACCTAACAAATCAATAGCAATACTCCCCATCTCTTCTTCTAGAATTTCTTTCTGGTCATCTTCTAATATTGACCAGGGGGACTTCCCTTCAACCATAGATAAGGTCATGCCTTCGATATGTGGAATTGGTATAGAAAATTTGGCATCTTGAAAACCATATGTTTGTGCTACTTCTTTAGCATATTTCTTTTTCAGTACATCTGTAGAATGATTTAATACCAAAGTCATCTTGTCTACTATACTCTCGTCAAAATATTCGTCAAAGTAACCTATATTACGGTTGATCCTAACGGGATCATAACCACTTGTAAACACTATGTGATTGGCTTGTTTTAATATGAGTTTTTCTTCATCCTGGTTAAAACTATGGGACATGTCATAAATAAGAAGCGGTATTTGCCTTGCATAACCAATAAGATAAGCAGATTTCATGATATTCCAATCTTTAATCTTATCATCAGGATGTTTCACTAAATAGGTAACATCATCTATGACCAAGTCACTTCCTTCTGAAACTTCATAGCCTTCATTGATAAGAGAATGCCAACTCTTCCAGTTTTCACTTATTTGAGATAAAGCATTTAATGAATCAAACCAATAGGGTTTGCTATATGGACTTTCTAGCACACCCACGGACAGATTAAGGTTAGTAAGATATTCTGCAAAGAGTCTGGCCATAGAAGATGAACCTGCTCCCTCATATGAACTAGCAAAGACGATTAATTTAGGACGGATCATGAGCTGTTCATATACAGGTGCCTGATTTGAAAGAACAGAGCCAAATTTAGGCATCCGGCCTTTCATCATAATATCTTCTGCTTCTCTTTCTTGCTGCACCTCTTTTTCCTTTTGCAACTCTTCTTGTACATTCTTAACCTTGTGCCTAAACCGCTCGATATTCTTATAATCAGGTCCGCTCGTTAATTGATTAAGGTAACCTGCAGGTAATTTACCCTCATTGAAAATATCTGTTACATTCAGCGTGGTTAGCTTTGTGAGAAAGATGTCGTCTTCCTTACGCTCACAATAAAAGACGATTCTCAAGTCAAAACTCAAACGCCTAATTTCCTCAATAACCGCTTCCCATTCTTGGTCCGATTCCTCCTCAGAACCTTCGCCTATTAAATCCTCACCAACGATGATCATATCTGGTGCAAACTCATTTACGCTCTTAACAAGATGCTTTCTTGTACTGACTATTCTTTGGACCTTACCAATTTCGTTGTGTTCTATGTCCTTTTTTAGAAAATCATCTAAATACTCGTCTCCAGTTCCTATTAAGATATCCTTCATAAGCTAACACTCTCTTGTTCATATAACTTATTTAAAAACCTATTAAAATCCTGATAGGATATTCCGTTAGATTTAATCTCTAGTGTCGTATATACCTGGTGTGTAATGAAATTCCAAGCTACAACATGAACTTCTATGTCCCCATTCTCCATCTTAGAGATACTACTTCTTTCTATCTCGCATGTTTTCGCAACATCCATTTGTGTAAGAGTTAAAACCTTTCTGAAGTAGGAAAGACACTCCCCTTTTGTGCTAGGTATAAATATTGGCATTAGTCTGTCATCTATGTTTTCCATTGGTTTCACACCTTTCTATGTACATAAAAAAAGACACAAACCCCTATGGATAATAGTGGTTTGCGTCTTCCGCCTGTCGATATGTTCTTCTGTCTTTTATTATACATGAAGTCTTTAGCTTAAGAAAGCTAGATTTAGTAGTTTCTATGAAGGTTCATAGCATCCAGAGCATTACCTCTGATTTCAATTCTATAGAAATCCTCACTAGTTACATATGGATTGTTTTCTGGATGATACCCTGTAAAGCTAAACATATACTCACCATCAGGGATATAATAGAATTCGTCTTTCCATAGTTCAGCTCGCCATTCATATTCGAATTGAGAGGTACTCACTAACGTAAATGCAGAGGAAGGTATGGTTACAGTTCCAATCTCACTAAATGTTACCTCACCTTCTACACGTTGGGCTGGAGTAGTGGTAACGTTTATAACGAATCTTTCACCTGCTTTAAAGACATTTGTGTCCTTATCAAGCCCTTGCTCTACCCAATACTTACCCCACTTAAGAGTATGCACTACTTCCGCTTCTATATCAGCAATATCTACATCGACTACATTAGTTGTGCTATCAGTAGCACCTCTATCATCGGTAACAGTAAGTGTAACATCATAACTTCCAGAATCCGCTAGAATGGTAGGGTATTCTTCAGACGATGTTTGCACACTGCCATCCTTAGCCTCAAAACGCCAATCATAGGAAACTATCTCTCCATCTATATCATAACTACCTTCAGGATCGAATGATATTGTGTCTCCTAGCATTGGTTTCGTAGGTTCCCAAGTAAAGATTGCTACTGGTTTTTCATTAGGTGGAAGTGGGTCTACAGTAATGGTATGTTGTGCTGGTACTTTGGAACGTAAATTGTCATTATCCCAAACATATAACTCCACATCATAGTCACCCTCTAGAGCATTGTTTATTGTTGGTTTTCTTGCTGAGCTCGTTGTTACATTTCCATTTGGTGCTGTTATAGTCCATTGATACTTATCTACAGAACCATCCGTATCGTATGAGCGGAAAGGATCTAATGTGAAGTTATCACCAACCATAAGCTCTTTAGGACTCCATTCAAATTCAGCATATGGATGTTGAGGGCCTAAAATCATTTCAACATACACATAATTATCCGTATTCTGGTTTTTCGCCCCTCTTGAATCAAAGACATACTGTGTAATCTTATACCTGCCAATACCAGCAAAGTCTCTTAAATCGTCGGGCTTTTCACCTGTGTTCCAAGTTTGCTGCACGTTATTATCTTCATCCACCAACTCGACTACCCAAGAATAGTTAATTAATTCATCACCATTCGGGTCTGAACTTGAATCGGTGTAATTAAGAATATCTCCCTTGTGTACAGGGTTTGGTGTTAAAGATAATTTTGAAATAGGTGGATCATTGTCTGGTAACACTTTAATGGTTTTCTCATATGGGTAAGAACGTAAAGAGCTACCTACACGTGGTATATCTCTTACCGTTAAGCTGGCTACATAAGAGCCTTCCCCTAATCCCATTGAAGAGAAACTATCAGGAAAACCACTTATGGTTCTAATAACATTGTCGTTACCTTCTCTACGAATCTCCATTCTATAGTCTGTTAATGGGTCACCATTCGGATCACTAGAGAAGTCTTTCCAGTTTAACTCTTCGCTTTCAGATACTGTATCTTGCACTTCATATTTAGCTTCTGGTCGAAGGTTTTCATTCTTCGTACTAATACGTTTTGTGATACTGTCAGATGCCCCATGAATATCCGTAACGGTTAATGTAACATCATAATATTTATTCCCTTGTAATGTGCCTGGAGGCAAGGAATCGTACGTAGTACCATCTACTGTGTAACTCCATTCATATTCATCGATTCCCTTGTCTGCTCGGTTCGTTTGAAAGTCTACATCGTAGGATGGAGATGAATCAAAGCTAACATCAAAATCTCCATTTCCCTTCGGTGTTAAGTCATACGTAAATTCTGCGATAGGTCTTCGGTGAACATGAACTTTATACTCCCTTACGATGCTCTCATCAGACCATTTTCTGTAATTATAGAAGCGGTCATCTCCGAACCATACTGGGTCATCCATAGCCCTTAACTCGACTAAGTACGTCCCTGGTTTCTTTAACTGCAGCGGTTCATCAACGTAAAGACCACTTTGCTCTATTTTACCTTTTTGGTTGTCTATCGTAAGGCCATGAACCTTCGTATTGTCATGAGTGAATTTCCATTCTTGCTTTAGCTTAGGGTCATTTTCGTAATCATCATAGGAGACGCTATAATCAATTTCATCCCCTAGAAGGATAGTAAACTCTTCACTATCTTCTTTTAAGGTATATCGCCCTAAGAAATAGTTCTGAATGTCTTGTGCGTATTTGCTATGGAAATCACTATCGTAGAAATTAAATGCACCTATAGTAGAAGTATTGCTCATTACATCATAATAATTAGCTCTATTGTTTTCTTGAGCAAAATTCCATAATGAAGCATGTTCGTTATTTGTCGTATTAATCACGCTATTTCTATCGGACGTGTTACTAAACCATGTCCATTCATTATCATCAAATCGAATATAATAGTTATCACTATCATCTTCGAAATCAGAGTTTATATATTGATTAACAAAGTCTGTGGTATCTACGTCATCCTGAGAACTACATCCATAGGTGGAATAGCTTTGAATTTCATATTCAGAATGATGGTCTGTATCTCTCAATTCATAGGTATATTCATAATAATCTAGAACTTTTTCATCTTTTGTAAATATGCAGGTAACCCTGTGACCTGAAGATATACACCCTTTCTTACTCCATCCAGAACCAGAGGGACTACCAGGGTCGCAGGAAGTTTCACCAGCAGTCTCATTAAATGTACATTGAGTATTAGTTAAATCTTCCTCATACGTATAAACAGCATCTCTGTCTCTATCTGTTACCGTCCATCCAGAACGACTATAACTTGAGTCAGTAGTGGTATGCGTATCATAATCATAGGTGGTCCAAGTAGTATAACCCCAATTGGGATCATTTCGAATACATTCACCGTCGGTATCTTGATGGTTATGAATATGATTAACTAGATGAACATTTGCATTAATACCCTTTTGTAACAAATTAGATTGTAAGTCCGCTAAGGCAGACTGCATAGATGATGCTTCATCATGGTCTATATCATAATAATAATGGTCTTTGTAATGTTCTTTGGATTCCCTATAAGAACCTTTATAGGTACGGGTATTATCTCCATAACTTTCACGGTCGTGTTTTTGTGTGGCTTCAATTAGACCACCTGTATCTACAAACAAATTAACGTTGATATCCCTACGCATTCCAAAATCAACGACTGGAGGAGCGTTTATTATTTCTACTGCTTTATCTTTACTCGCAGAATTCCAATATTGATCATCAAAATAGTTAGCAGTGGTAGCGTCTTTTCCTGCAAAATGATGTTCTGTAATATCTTTTCTATAGTGCTTATCATCAATAAACTCGATTAAAGTATCACTCTCAGGTATATGCTCAATCACTTCTAAAGCAAAACGGTATGAGCCAACTCTGTTCGATTCGAAAACTAGATTCTGAATGTTCTTGCTATTTACAACTTCCCTTGGTTTGTCTTGAATAGTTCCAAAAATATTATCATTATTAGAGTCATATTCTACATACCATATCCGCTGCTTAATCGGGTCACCATCATGTGATTGAGTAGAATCCTGTAGAATAATATTTGCTTTTCCACTCGAATCCCTTAAAACGTTTTTTTGAGTAGCAGTAAACTTAGCTGTAGGTTTTTTATCTGGTTGTACTTCTACCACTTTAGAAACAGGTTCAGATGTTTCATCATATTTATTAGTAACCGTAACAGTAACTTTGTATTTTCCAGATTCTCTTACTAAAAACTCCAATTCACTTTTATCCGAGCTATTTCGTATCTTAATTCCATCCTTTGAAATCCCAGAAGTTTGAGGCTCGATTTTATATGTGGTCTTATTGTAGTCTATTGGAGCTACGTCTGAACTTTCTGTACTTGCAGTAGAAAGCGTTGCATCTACTACCATTTTTCTATTTTCTTTTTTTATACCACCAACATGAAAATCTGCTACTGGTGTTGTAGGTAATACCTTAAATGATTTACTGGTTTCATCTGTAGCACCTTTATCATCAGTTACAGATAATGATGCAGAATGAGTTTCGGGTTCCGTCACCCTACTAAAATTCCAAGGTGGAGAACTAGAGTCACCATCTAATTCAAATTCATTCGATACTATACTACCGTCTGGATCATAAGAATCATTCTGTGCTTCAACTTCCTCTACCCAATAGTATTCATCTTCAACAAAGAAATCTGCTACAGGAGGTACATTGGGCTTCTCCACCGTTATATACTGTGTTGTTGAATCCGATAGTCCATTTGCATCTGTGACTGTTAGAGTAAACTTCCCCTTACCATGAACCTTAGAATTTAATGTGTAACTTGGATTTTGAGAACTGGAAAAATCCTCCCCTTTATACTTCCATTTCCATTTAACGATTTCAATTCCATCAGGATGAACTGACTTATCTGTAAGACTCACCTGGTCTCCACTTTCTAAATCAGAGGGAGAATACTCGAAATCTGCAATTGGACCACCGGGTTGAGGTTCGGGGTCTGGCTCAGGTTCAGGATCAGGTTCACCGTCAGATTCACCAATATCAATTGAAATGCTTTCTGTTTTAGAAGACCGATTAACTTGATCTTTAACTGTTAGTTCCAAATCCACTGTTCCAGAAGAACTAAATTGATGGTAAATCTTATCATTGAGAGTTGAACCACTTGCACTCCTTGTAGCAATCACCGTATTATTCGTTTTATCTCTCAAGGTATAAGTAATATCGTTATTATAGAAGTATTCGTTATCACTAGATACAAAGGATTCCCCAAATATATTTAATTGGACATTTTCACCTTGTTTAGCAGTACTAGGACCATCTAAATTAGCTCGTGGTCTCTTAGTTTGAGTTACGACTATTTTACCTTCCTCGAATTTATCAGCTCCTGGTTCACCTGTTTTAACTACCTCCAGGGTGGCTCCTGAACGCTCAACTACATCACGTATGTACCAACGTTCATATTCCTTGCCACTTTTGTCATTAATAATAGTAAGTTCAGTTTGATTTACGAACTCTGTATTACCATTAAAGTGTTGACTCCAGTAAGTATCTTCTCTGATAAACACTCTTGCTAAATGTACCTCGTTATCCATCGTGGGCCTTAACAGAGCACCAGTTTGTTCTTGGACCGTTTCACCATTGGTTTTTATTACTTCTATTTTCCAATCATCATGATACACATAATCTTCTTCGAGAAATCTTTTTATATTCAATAAAAGGTCTGAAGAAGGGTCTGTTACCTGATCATAGCCATCTTTTTTGGTTGCATCATACCAGGATCCCCTAGGCAAGGAATCCGCATAGGCAACTTGTATAGCTGAAAATATGATCACACCTATTAATGAAAGAATAAATATAGTCCGCTTATTTAATACTTCCATTGGTTTTTTCCACATCATTGGAATATCACCTACTCCTGTAAAATTAATAATTAAAAACCAAAAAAAAAACGCAAAAAACCCTATTTAAAGGATTTTTCGCGTTTTCCGCCTTTTCGTATAAATATTCTAATTGGTATTATACAGCAAACTTCTAAGAATGGAAAGATTAGTTAACAATTGACTTAATAAATCAATCCCATCCTAAGATATGCTGTTTCTTCCCTTCATTAACTGTAGTATCTATCTCTTCTAAATCATAATTTGCTATTTGATAGTGTCCAAACGTTTTTGAATGACGGGAATCTAGACCTAACAAGCAAACAACATCTTCAATCGGTGCATACAGAACTTGCTTTGTTTCCTTTCCAACTTCTATATCTTTTAATTGTGGCTCTACTGATAGTTGCTGTTCTACTCCATTAACTGCAGTAGTTCCAGTAGATAATTGAATGGATTTTCCTTTGTGCGTTATCTTTAAATTTCCATCTACTAATTGAGTATCTACTAATGTATTTTCAAAAAGACCATTAATGTCCATCATTAATGTTCCATCCACCTTATAAGCAGCGCTTGCTAATGATGATATATGAATATCCTTTTGTTTATACGTAGGGAACTCCGTACTATACAAAGCTACATCTATAAAGAAGCCATCTTCTTTTTCTGGGTGAGTCGGAAGCCATTCTTTTATTTGCGTTTGGTTCACTCCCCAATCCAATTCAAAATTATTGAATGTTTCTGGCTTATAAAGTACAGAATCTTTGTAAGCTTTCCCCTCAAATGATATAACCTCATACTTTGGATAGTTTCCTTGATAGTTTCTAGTAAACCAATAATCTTCTATAAAATCTCCTGTTAGATATTCAAAGGTTGGCTCTGGGGCTTCATCTACTCTTCCTGATTCAATAAATTCTTTATACCATTCTCCCATTAGAGATTGTCTGACAATACCATGCTCTCCATGAAAGTCTCTTCGAGTAACTATTTCATACTCACCTTTCTCTTCTTTTAACTGTGATAACGACATATTTTTATAGTCACTTTTGTTGTCTTCTTTTACTTTAAATACCATACTCACACGTTCCTTTAAAGAAACACCATTTACTCCCTTAATATCGTTAGAAACATGTAAGGTGTATTCTCCTTCAGCATAACTATTATTATTTCTTAGGATAACCTGACTAGTAGCTGCGTTTTCCTTGTATTCTACTTCTGTATCCCCTACAATTTCTCCATTTTTCGTTACATAAACGGTGTTGTTATTAACGGTAGCTGGATCTAAGAATGTATTGAAGGTTATCGTCCACTCCTTATTTTCGTCAACGATATCCGTCAGCTCTTCCGCTTCACTATGCTCACTACCCATAAACGTTACAGCAATAAGAATTGTAATCATCATACTTAAGGTATAAAATGCTTTTTTCATCTCTCCCACTCCTTTGATCTTTGTAATTATATTTTACCACAAATTATAATATAATACATATATATGTATTATATTTCGATATGTAACCAAAAAATAAACCCTATCGGTTTCATTCCTTCTCTTAAAATAGGAATGCAACCCATAGGGTTTGCTACTTCGGAACCAGGCTCATCATGAGCAAAAAGTGGTAATATGGTTAAAATATAACAGTAATATGTTGAAAAAACAACCTTGATTTTCACCCTATTTTTAGTACTTATATTCCTCAATGGCTACAAAGTAAGTAGGCTCATCGTCCGAAATGATTGTAGTTTTTAAGATAGCAACGATTGATGGTCCATTTATTGGCCTTTCTATGTCAATTCCATTCGATACATCTTTAAATTTGTATATAAAAGACTTAAAGGGATACGAGATGGGAGAACCAGTTACAGGGTTGGTATAACCGCTATAATCAATAAAATCCATATGTATGATCTCAATTGGCTTCTTATAGAAGTGGGAAAACTTTGGCGTAAGATCACTATTCAGATTCAAGTTTCGAACTAGCGATTGTTTAAACGCGGTAATAGCTCTCCCCTGTTCATAGACAATCTCCATATCACTTATTCTATCTTCATCCACTTGTAGCCCAGCGTCATGAATCGCATTGTTTTTCGCATATTGCATGTTCAAAAGAGCTCTTTCTTTTAAATTCATTTGAACATCTCTATTTTCCATAGAAAAAAACATGATAGCGGCAAACATCAGAAGAAACACTTTCTCCATTATGAACCCTCACTTTATTGCACATATTCACTCATAAGAGATGAGACATGTACATGCTTCAAATCTACTTCACTTGAACTAATCATATTATCGATTAAGATATTGGTGTACTCATTCGGAACTTCGATACGGGCAGAGATATACTCCCCTCTATTTACAACCCCTTGCGTATGCTCTAATTTAATTTGATTCTCTTCATACCCTACTTCTTTTAGCATATCTTTCATTTCCTTAATAATGGACGGGGAATAATAACCTTCAACTGCTGCTAGAGCGGTACCTCGTTCTATTGCAACCTTAGCTATGGTGTTTCTAGCCTCTTCCACTTCATTTAATTGAGGTTGAAACAACATGATCAATGTAATAGGCATTGTCAAAAATAAAATGATTAACTTTTCCATTCATATCACCTCATTAAAATTATGAAAGAGCAGCAACGAATGCCACTCTCTCATGAATTAGTTTTAGTTGCTTGTTGAAATGCCTGCTAAATCGGAAGTGTCTGTGTTTGCATTTGAAATGACTGTAGAAGTATTCGTCTTAGTCGTATCCGCATCTGATTTAATTCCATCCACCGCATCATTACCAAAAGATACAAACACAATAAGCACAACAAAGATTAATAATATTTTTTCCATTAGAAAAATTCCTCCTAATTAAGAATTGATTTTATTTATGTTAACCAGGCAATCAACCTGTTTTAACCTTGTTCACAGCATCCATTACATCCCCATACCATAATTGGAATGCTACAAATACATTAGCAAAGACAAATACTGCCCCTATGCCAACCACTACCATAATCATGGTTTTACGTTTGGTTAAGTACTCTTTATACTCGTTATACATACTGTTGGCAAAGACCTTTTGTCTTTCTTCTATTAATTCAAAGGCTTCATCAAAGGATTTATCCTCAATATCTTTCATAAGAACAGCTAATGATGTAGCTTCTTCACTACCAATGTCTTCTTCAAATAAATCCCAAGCCTTATGAAATTCCTTTTGTTCTAATAATGGCATCATTCGTTCTAAGGTTGGTCTTATTGTCTTATAATAAGGAACCAAGCGGTTCATCAAATGGTATAAATTACGAATACGTCTTCCTCGTGACTTAAACTCTGCTTTAATTTCGTTATATAGCTGGTACACTTCTTCGTTTTTATCCTTGATATAGCGCTTACGAATCGCCCTAAAGATATAAAGTGCTGGCATTGGTTTTACAGGTGCCATTGCGATTGGTAAAAGCAATAGTGTGATCGTTTCCGTTGTAGCTAGTATATTAATATTGAAAGCAAACTCTACCATACTAATAATTAGAAGCGTTGCTAGAATGAGTACTCGAACACCGTTATAACGTGCACTAGTAAAGTAAGCAGGAAGACCATAAGAGCGAAAGAATCGGTCGTACTTTGGATTTTGTAATTTTTGCAACCATTCCTTGCCTTGGTCTGTAAGACGACTAGCTTTAAATCTTCTTTTCCGGCGTTCATCGTGTCCACTTTGGACCGAGTATAAGAATGTCAAAAGAAGGAGAACTGCTATTAAAATAATGTAGCCCTCTTGAAAATACTGATACAAAAACTCTTTCATTCGTTCACCTCCACTTATCTTCTACTAGGACGTTTTACCATGATAGCTAACCCTAGATTAATAACTCCTAGAATCATAGACCACATAAATACCTGGAATCCTTCCGGTGTATTGAAATGGTAATGTAGGGCTTCCCCTTTTATAAGGAAGCGATCATTTAAGTAAATAAGAGCAAATGTCATTGGTAAAGGTAGATACCCCATATACGCAACTTCTGCTGATTCTGTCTCCGCTTCTCTTGCTCTCATCTTCATATTCGACATGTCTTTTACGATATCGTTAAGTAAAATCTCAACGTCTGAACCATCCTTACATGCCTTAAGAATAGTAACTGAGAGGTTCTTTGCTCTTGTGAGTCGCCCTAACTGAAAGGCAAATGTCTCAATGGCCATCTCTTTGATTTCATCATCGTCATGCATACGAGCAAACATCTTCGCAAAGATAACACCTAGTTTTCCATCCAATTCTTCTGAAACATCCTTCAAGGCATATAACATATTGTTATGGGAGCGTTGATAAGATTTCAGTAACTCTACTGTTGCATCTGTAATGTGTTCTTGAAGTAAGGATTGAATCTGTTTGTGGCGAAAGTAAGCATAACCAATAGGAATTCCATAACTAACTAGCAAGGCAGTGAGTATAGAGTATCCTCTATTACCTGTGATAGTAAGGTTAATCACCAAAACAAAAATGAAACCAGTTAAGTGATATAAAAGAACCTTATAGAACATGTGATATTGATACTTTGGAAAAGCGGAAGCCAACAGGTGGTTATACTGGCGAAATGGAGTTATTTTCAACCACTTTGTATTCACGATAGCAGAACGTTTTTTGCGATTGATCTTATATCGTGCCTTAACATTTCTAAAGCTAAAACCAATGTTGGCAAAGACAGCTATCATCCCTATAATGCCTACTAAGTACGTAGCATATTTCAAAATGATACTTAGGTATGCAGCCATCTAACTCCCCCTTTTCGCAAAGTAGTTACCTGAGATTACTCGTTCTTCCTCTTCCATTGGATATTTCTCTGCCAGTTCTTCTAGCACTCTCTTAAACTCCATGAAATACCTTTTATTATATTTCCTTGCTATACGCTGAAACCGCTTCGGTAGGTCTGCGTTGAATGTCCACGTATCTGTTAAGTCGTCGTATAACATGATTCGGTGCATATTTAACTTGAATGTTGCATTATCGAAGTCATATATCTGGATGGATTCTACTTTTTTGACTAGCTCATCGTCTTCATCATCACTTTCTTGATAGAATTCATCCATCGAGATAGAGTAATGAACGTTTTTGGCAAAAGCTTTGTAGACTAAATCCGGATTAAAATCATGACTGAAATACTGCATATAAAGACTAGAGAGAATTTCAGGTATATCCATCGGGTCTAAGTCATGTAATGTACCTAATACCTGTTTGATACCTTGAATACTTGAGCGACGATAAAGACCTGCTTCATGCTCGCGGATTTCACCACAAACAACTCGGTGAATATCATGTCTTAACATTGCCTTTGGAATATCCTTCTCAAATTCCTCACCTTCTCCGATAATGTGATCACAGAACGTGTTTGGAAATTGTGAGCGAGGATCAAACTCTGCCACAACCTCTGAATACATTGTATTTAGTGGCTCTGGAGTTAGCTTGCCTTGCCGATTTGTATATAAGAACTCCCCCATGATGGTTTGAAGCATGGTTGACTTTCCACATCCAGGAGGGCCTGCCAAAATACCATTACACAGTAGGTGGCTTAGGTTTTGAAACAATGGGATAGATTCGCTTGGAATGGTTCCGTAATTTGCCTGAACCTCAAACTTGTAATCTTGTACTTTCTTCCGTCGAATTGTAATCTTAGGTTCACGATGCATTCTATAAGGGATCATGATAGAGATACGATAATTATCGAATGTTCTTGTTTCAACTTCCGGTTTTGAATAAGCATTTAATTGTGTATCTGGATACATGTTGGCGAAGCGGTCTGCTACTTTGAAGACACGTTCCTCTGAACGAAAACCAAAGGATTGAAGCTCCCAACCCCAATTACGTTTAATTTTGATATCTTTCCCTATAGCTTGAGCACCTTCACTTTCTTTTTCGTACTTAAAGAAAGCTAAGGGTCCCCAACCAAACTCTTCTTCAAAAACCGCTTCTACTAAGTTCAGATAGTAAGGTGGGTGAACAATATCTTTTTTACCGCTATTGGAAATATAGTTTTCAATAGTCTTTTTAATCATGTTCACATGCTCTGGAACGCCTCTCATAGCATTATGATAGATTCCCACGTAATTCTCTTGGCTATTACCTTCTTTGTTTTGCTGTACCTTTTCATCGTAAACCTCATAAACATAGTCTTTAGCTTGGTCACACAAGCTATAAAAAGCATCATATACAGCAGAAGTAGACGAGAATTCATCATCATTGATTGTCGTTTGGCTGTTTAATTGATTCTTGATATCAAGTGCTCGACGTTGGTCAGGAGATACATAATGCTCTTTTTCTATTACTGAATTTGTCATGAGAACATCTTCTCCTTAATGGAAGAAAACCAATTCTTATTTGCTTTTTTCCCTTCACTTACTAGTTCTTGATTCAATGCTTTAGCAATTCCATCAATCGCCCTGTTATAAGGTTTGAATATCGTATCGTACAAAACCCCATCCTCATATTCAGCGTCGGCTGCTTCAGGGAAGAAAGGTATATGACTAATCATAGGAATATCCAATGTCTCTGAAATATGCTTAGGAGTAATGATGGCATTGGTAGCATACTTGTTGACCACTAAATACGAAGAAGGCAACTCTAAATCAAATTTATCTATGATTTGTTCGTTCCAACGTTGATATTCGTTTAGAGAGATAACTTCTTGCGTGGCAATTAAGATATGTGTACCAGCTTCTTTCAACGCTGTCATTGCTAGGAAAGAATCATAGAAGCTTCCTACATCCAAAATCACTATATCGAATTCTCTTTTCAGATATTGAATCATTCGTTTAATAGGTGTTTCCTTGAAGCTTGGCGCTTTGTATAGGTCTGAGTTTCCTGGCAAATAATGAACTCCATGTGACTCATCCATATACTTCATAAGTGTCTCAGCATCACGTATAACGTCACTTTCTAAATGGTCGTATATATAATCAAGAGAATACTTGTTATCCAAACCTCGAACATAGCCTGGGTTATAGGGGTTTAAACCTACAACAGCTACACGTCGGTTATATGCGGCAAAAGATCTTGCTAAGGATAAGGACGTTTGTGTAGTACCACATTGGCGGTGTGTCCCACGAATAGCAATAACGTGGTCATTATCCGTATTCTCTTTTTCTTTGAACCAACTTGTCTGAATTATATTTTTCAACTCATCGTCTCTTATATCATTAAATACAGGTTTTATGTCATGAGCTATGCATGACTTTTCGAAGAACTCATCTTTCTCTTTCATCAATATAATAAAGTGGTGATTAGGAAAAACTTCACGAAACGATAATAGATCTTGAGTGTTGAATCCATTTTGGTCCAAAAGAATAGCTTTCACCTTTTTATCTTTTTTCAGTTCATCTATTGAGCTAAACTCCTGTACAGCTTGAATAGATGGTATGGACTCGAGCGTTTGAGTGATATTCGCTCTACTAGAATGTACACCTACTCTCATCTAACATCATCCTTTCCTATCGACTTAAGATAAACTCATACCCTGCCTGATTGAGTTGACTCAATTTATCAAATTGGTCTGGCGTTAAGGAAAGCTCAATCTCAGCTGGTGCAGAAGTTCCGTTTAAGCGATCATCAGTAAAATTAGCACCTGTTACTTCCCCGTTTTGCGTGTTCTTTACATACGCAACAGGTACCTTTGTAAATATATACTTACCTTCATTTACGTTTTCCTCATTGTTCGCATTGTTTTGGTCAACTTGTTCTCTTAATTCATCCTCAGATAGTAAATCTTCCTCTCCATCAATAGCTTGTTTATTCTGAGCTACATTTTTATTATGAACAGCCTTGATGTTGACCTCGTCATAACGTCTAAGTGTTCCTTGTAGCTCAAGTAGCCATTTGTTAGGTATTGGAAAGATATCATGTGCATCTGTTGGCAATAATTGACCGTTATATAAATACTTTGGTGAAATGAATGAACTGGTATCCAACGTTTGGATCGTTCGATTTCCTACTATCTCTTCTTTTTTCTTGATCATATTTTCATGATACATTTCTCGCGGAACTGATTTGATAACCAAGTCCTCTTCTTCGATTAGTGTGTCCTTGTCTAGTTGATGTTTAGCTACTACGACATCTACGGAATCCAAATCACCAAAAACATTCATTTCTTGAACTATGACGGCCCCGATAAATAATGAGAAACAGACCAAAGCAATGAAATGATTTTTGTTGAATTTTCTGGTCATGCATTCTCCTCCATATTCATGTGATGAAGTCCATATCAAATACATCAATGGACACATCGTTTTCTTCTTGCTCTGCAGTTCTCCAAGCGGTACGAATATTATGTAAATGTTCATCTACGATAAATAGTTGCATGAAATCCTGTTCAAATGAATCGAATGAATGCACCAAGGATCGAATACCTTCATCAGCTGAAACACTCCATACAAGCACCGTTTGTTTACTGTCTTCAAAAACTTTAGGTAAAGTTTCATGTTTGGCATGATACTTTCGATACTGTGATAACTTCCGCTTCATAAAGCGTAGAGGACGGCTTTTTTGTTGCAACCGCTCTACAATGAACTCCATCTTCCCAGCTGGCGTATCCAGTTGAAACACTGCATGTGGTTGTTCTACTTCTGGCGAAATAAAAGGGAAGAACAAAAACTTATTTCGGTCTAACACCTTTTTTTGAAGTAGTTGAATGCGAATATCATTTAGCAGCGGATAAAACAGATGGCCATCTATGGAACTCGCTATCTTAATTGGATTTGGTAGATCCTTTAACCCCAGCAGGAACCCCAAGTAGTTTTTTGCAGCGATTCCAATTGACCAAAGATACTCCCGTTTGTTATAAGAGCTTTCAACTCTCCATGCGTCCAACCACCCGTTTTTTTGAAGGACACGAAGGCGAGTACCTAACTTATGTTCTTGAGGGAACTTAGGCTTATAGAGTGCTCTTAGTTGTTTTTCCGTTAGTAAGGTTGCCCTTGCTAATGTAACTGCTATATCAATATCCGTTTCTGTAATTTGCCCCGTTAAAATTCTATGTTGAACCACATCCAGGTTTAAATCTGGTCTTCGATCCCATCGAAACATTTCAATGTCTAACGTAGGATCATCATAAAGGGATACGGAATCATGTGAATCTTTCCAAATATCCATTGTTCAGCCCTTAGAGTGCACCGAACGTCTGATTTTGCAAGATGTTAGCATGATTTGCTTCCACCTTACGTATAATCATCTTTCCTCGGCGATTGTCCTTATCGAGGAATTTGATAACGCCCGTTGCTTTTACCCCTGGCGGAAGGTAGTCATTGTATTTATCACGAAGCGGACTTGTTAAGTTACCAATAATTGAAATTCCATTCGGTAATTCGCAAAAGTAAGAATTATGTCCAACAGCTTGCCCTGTAATTTTTACGGAAACATTGTCATTTGGTTTGTAGTAAGCGTCTATATTCTTCCAACGCTCTTCCAACTCATTGATTTGTAAATCTCTACGACTTAAGCGTACTCTATGAGATACGGATGTTTTCTGTTTGTTCTCTAGTGCATCTACTGTAAGAACTTTTGCTTCAACCACCGTACCAATAGGAGTAGTCTCTTTGAGATTAGGAGGTCGCTCAATGCTCCACTGTCCTGGAGGGATAATACAAGGATAGCCATTCACTTCTAGGAAAACTAAGCCATTGTCATCTACACCAGTTACAGTCCCTTTCACCACATCGCCTTCACGAACGCTTTGAATAAATTGCTCTGCAACCTTTTTCAAACCTTCAATACGGCTTACTGTTATCACGCTTCCATTTTCATCCTCAGTAATGTCTTTAACAGTAAATGGGACCCTTGTTTGCATAAACCCTTGATAGCTCCCTAGCTTACGCTCTTCAAAATCCTCTTCCTTACAATAAACAAATTCACCTTGATAGTTGATAATGATCAATTTCTCTTTTTGATTTCCAACGGTTACATCTCGAATTGTTTCGACTTCACCGTATTGAACCCACTTTCTAGCTGCGGATTCTCTCAACATCTCCAACAGTACATTGTTCATTAAGTCCTCCCCCTTCGTTTTGTTCTGAGCTTACATAATGCTCTCTGTAATCAGCGGTTTTGGATAATAAAAAAAACGCAACTCTCCCTAATCAGCTCGATTAGAGAAAATTGCGTTTTCCGCCTTGAAAATATTCAGAATGTAATTTAAAAGTTTCTAAAACAAAGGATATATAAGTTTAGAAAAAAATTCAAGTGTTAATTTTAATTTCTAATAGATATTACTTATGACATATGGAGTAAAAATGCCTAGTAGTCCTTCCTTAAATTACTTTATCCCATCACTAATTTATTATCTACTTTCCTCTTTTTTGACGTATTCTTTCTAACATAGTCCTTGCATCATCTGATACCTCTACATCTTCAAGATCATTATACGCTTGGTTTTCTACCACACCATCCACATCATTTAGTTCAGCAGAAGAGCTATATTGCTCAACTTCCCCTATCTCTTCATCTTCAACAACCTCATTAGTTGGTTCTGTAAAATGGTTCATGAAGGATTTGGTAGATTTAGATTCTTGTTCAGATTCTACATCGTTATTTTTAGAGGCATGCTTTGTCTCTTGTTCATTATTCATAAATAAAGCGGAGAAGGATTGCCCCTTTCCTTTAGGTGAATCTGATTCCTCATGCTGTTTATGGCTTGAAGACTCAACTGTTTCTCCACTCTCCTTTGGCTCCTTTGTAGAAGTAGTAGAATGTTCAAACTCTCCATCCTTAGAATGGTGTTCTTGTGGAGATGGTATCTCAGAAGCGGATTCTTGTTTATCGTCTATCGTTTCCTGTGCAACTTCCGCATAGATTCGACCAAAACGAGATGTAGATTGGCTCGTTTCATCTTGCTTATCTATAGTACCTATGGATGGTTCTTCTACTTGTTCCGTAGAAGCAGCCACTTCTGGATCATCCTCAACTGCTCTTGTTCTTCGTTCAAGTGTGCTTACTCGTTTATGACGGAAACGGTTTGAGCTTTGTGACGTTTCGTTGGATACCTCAACAGGCTCACTCTCCGCTTCTGAACTATCCTCTTCTTCAACCTCATAATCATTAACCTCAATCGTTTCAATCTGTTCTTCGCTTCTCCAATAGTTCATGAATATTTCAAGAGAATCTTGTTCCAGATCCTTGGCCCACTTCTCCGATTCATCAAAATCTAGAAAATCACCAATTGCTCTAAACCCACGCTTCGTTGATTTATCCTCTACCATACGAATATACGTATATCGAAACTCTTGGAACATAATATCATCAGCTGTTGCAATTTCCTTCTCCTCTTTGGTTGTCTGCTCCATCACGGAGTAATTAGGAGACTGCATTGTAGCAGGAGTAGTCGATTCTCGGTGTTGCATATCTTCTACAACCTTTGTACCTAAGTAACGTGATAGCAATTCTCCATCATAATCAGACACACCACCATAAACGATTAGGTTACGAATGGTACCAAGCATGGACTGTGTGAAATCCTTACCGAACTTAACACCAAATTGCGTGAGGGTTTGGCATGCAACTAGAGGTGCTATTTTGTACTTACGCCCTTGTGACGCTAACTGCAGGAAGTCCTCGTTCATGAAATCATAGAATTCATCGCAATATAAGGATACGAGTGGTCGTAAATCCTCTGGTTTTTTCTCATGCTCGCTTCCTCCATCACGACGAAAAACAGCATTCTGCACACATAGAAGAACCAGCTTTCCAAAGGCAGCACTAGATGTCGCTCCTACTTTACCTAAATCCGTATTGCAAAGTAAGATACCACCCTTACTCATTAGCGTATCTAGATTCACCCCACGTTCTACGGTAAAGATACGTGCAAGGTATTCGTTACCCACCAGATAGGAGAGTAAGTTTCGAGTGGTTCTAGTAAACTCCTTCTGTAAATCCTCTATTCTAGGCTTATTTGCATGTTCATGCCCTTTTTCATATAACTGAACCTTTCCATCCCGGTCTTTTTCAACTTTTAACGCATCATTTCGGAACCATCTTATCTTACTTTTGACTAACTTCCAGTGAATCTTTTCATCTTTTGTTGCTAGTTGTAATTCCTCATCAGACGGAATGGTCTTCTCTACTTCTTCTACTAAATCCATCACAAAACGAGGGTCCTGATACATACGGTCAAGGTCTAATAAGTCACACTCATTACCTCTCGCATATTTCAAAATGGAAACATAGTTTTTTACCGCTGTCTTGGATGCTTGACGAAAGAACTCATTTTCAGTACGTGAAATGGAGTCAAGAACATCCGCTATCATTTCCCCTATCTGCGTTGTCGGACCAATGAGCGGATTAATACCTGGTGTCTCAGGGTCAGCTGGATTTAAGTAGGTAATGAACTCCTTTGGAATCCCATGATCATTGGCTATCTTGTAAGCGGAGTCACACAAGTCTTTAGCAGGTTCTATAATTATAGAACCAATAAGATACTGCCCCAACTCCTTCTTAAAATCTCTAGTACCAGGCTCATACTTATCTAGAATAGCTGGAAACTGATTGATGGTTCGTTGTAAATGCAGAAGGTCTTGTCGAAACGCTTTGATGATTTTCATTGATGTTTTACCCGAACCAGGAGGACCAATCAACAAGGTCCCTAATTGACGAGTATCACCTGTGAAAATGACAGGGGCATTGTTTTCTTCTTTCCTAGCAACCTGAATGTCAGGCATTTTATTAATGGAATCATCGCCAAAACGTCCTAACCAACCCCGCTCAAATTTAAAGGTACGAAACCATTCTTGTAGGTTTTCATCTTCTTTATATTTTCCGTACAAGAATAGAAATAAGGATATTGCAATGAATTGGGGAATCAACATAAGTACATAACCAATCAACTCTAACGAACCCTTGTTCAGAACATCGCTGTATTTTGAGTTGTCATGAAGGGAAAGAAGATCCTCAAACCCAGCATGGTAAATCAAAACTGAGAAGTACATCGCAATGTAGAACACTAAAGCACCCCAACTTAGCAGAAAACTTAACGCTCGGCGAGGTACGGATTTGTTGAATTCTTTCACCCTTGTCGAGATGGTCCATGTACTAACCACAAGCAAGAACATTAAAAGAAGATGGAACCAAGAGATATTATTAGGGGGAATATACATAGTGTAGGATAATACACGCCCAAGGAGCGGTGTATGTTCAACCGCTTCAGGTTTTGACCAAGTAATCCCCTTCATGAACAATGCTAAAAATTGACCAATAAAAGCAACAAACAGCCAACCTATAAAAAGATGGCCAAGTAAGGTAATGATATATGGCAGCTTACGCTGTTCGTTCAACCAACTTTTTAAACTGCTCATAATTGACATTCCTCCCACACTACTTTGCGGTACTTCATATTACGTTGATAAGCTTTCCCCCACTTTTGTTCATCTGTAATCTCATCATAAGCTACATAATACAATTCTGAATCTTTCAAATGAACATCTCTTGCTAAAGAGTCATGGTCAGGATACATGAGGATAACAGAGGCTTTATCAAATAAGGTTAAGTTACCTTCTTGAAGCCATTTATTTAACACGCGAGCTTTCGCTATTGGGTTCACCCAACTCTCGTAGCAAAAGTAAACAAATTGAATCTCGCTTGTACTTTGGGTTTCTTTTAAGATAACGCGATCCACTTCTACAGGGAGTTGTAATTCTTCTTTCCATGACATTTCCTGTGAAGCCAATGCAATCTTCCCTATAGCATAATGGTCATTTGCATTTCGAACTAACCTGAGAAGTTCATTGTAATCACTGTATGCTTCACCTGCTACCAAATGGAGATTTCGATTAAGATAAGCGCTTACCACTTTAGCTGTGGACTCAGGTGTTCCTTCAAATACGGTAAACTTGTCTTGAATAAGCTCCTCTTCAAATGAATGAAAAAGCGTTCCTCGGATATTGATATGTCTTGTAGTGTTGTTTGATTCATTAGGGTAGTACACAACCATATTCGAAACTGGTAACGTATCATACCCCTTTAACCGCTCCCATTTATCTAACAGTTCTGTACGGCTCATCGTACCTCTGTCACATTCAACCGACATAAGCGGGTGAAGTTCCAACTGATTGTAAAGCTCTTTTCTAGCCAAATACGGAATGTATAAAGGATTGTCATAAGGACTCTCTTCTAACAAACGATTAATTGTTTCGTTTTGTTGGAAGAATAACCAGTCTGGGCGATACCCCACATTATCCTCATCCTCTAGAAGCGGATAACGTCTCCATTCGCAATGAGGATAATACTGAGTAAGTTTCCCTTTAACATCCGCTAACCATTCCTGGAGAGCATAATGGTGTGAATAGTTACCTCTAAAACGAAGGTCGTCTAATGTGTAGTGATATTTAAAGTCATCTAAATCAGGTACATATTCCTCGACTTGAAGAATATCCTCTACCACAATTCGTAACCCTAAATTCGTAAGAGAATAAAAAGTTACCGGAACTCGTGCTATGCCATTTCGAGAATTTGATGATAATAGTTTCCTTTGTGCTAAAGTACGGAGGCGATTTCGCACCGAATTCTCCTTCACTTGGCAATCAGCTATTTGATAAAGCTGCCGGACAGTTAACGAACGATGATGATATAAAGCCAATAGTATACGATAATCCACCTCATGATTCTTTCGTACAAGTAAACGAGTATCTGGAAAGTGATAGGAGCGGTTACGCTCCGCTTCAACCGATTTGTGAGATGTATTATTTTCAGATTCCATTTTCAAATTACCTCTCCCCTTTTTTCGAACCAACGAAAAAAAACGCAAAGCATTAGACAACTAGCATAGTTAGCCAGTCGTATAACACTTTGCGTTTTCCGCCTTCGTGATTTGATTAGAGTTATTTTCCACAACATCATACCATTTTTTTCGAAAAACAACCAATCGTTTTTAATCGCATCTAAGAGTATAAAGTTTCTATACGAATTGAAACGAAAATTTTCGAAGGAGTACCTTTCGTAGAAATTCGTAACCACTGGTATCTAATTTTTTCACCATCAAAATTGAAGACAATATAGGGCGAGGTTTTTGAAAAGGCGCAGTACTATATTTAGCTCGGGTGGGCGGTGTTGCTAGAAACAGGGACGGCTCACTAGTTGAAATGGAATTTTCGTTACAGCTAAAAACACTGTATACACAGGGGTTTTGAACGTTAAGTAGATAGTTAAACAGCCTAGTAATCTTTCGATTAACGAACCCAAATGCTCAAGTAATAGCTGACCTAGCAGATTACTCGAGCATTTACTCATATATATTACTTAGGCATTTAAACAATTTAATTACTTAACATAGAGCGCTTCCATTACTTAGCAGATTACTAAAACACGCCCTTAATATTAATAGCCCATTCACTTATCGATAACATCAATATTACTAATCCAATTACTTATTTGGTTTAAAAGAGTTACTCGGCTGATTATTAGAATCGTTTATTAAATTACTACAGAGAATAGATAGAATATATTTTCTCGTTCATGCTACAAATAAGTTCTGGTCGCCATTAAGTTATGTCATTTCAAATCAGTTATCGCACTTCCCTAATTCTATTTTATTCTCGTCTTCACTATAAACTTTCATAAACTTTATGAAAGTTTATGAATATCTCTATACATCCTATAAACTCTAAAAACCCCTAGCCAAAGGGTAGTATCGGCTTTTCTTCTAAAATATCTTACTATCAATATCGTTTTCTTATAACTTTCATAAACTTTATTACAGTTTAATAAGGTTTATGAAACTATTCCTTAGCAAGGTATAAATGGCACTAATACCTGTCATAGCAATATTTACACACCTAAGGACACATCAATAAAGTTTAAGATACTTTCATAAAGTTTATGAAAGTTTAGGATATTGTGTTAAATGTTATGAAAGATATGATATAATGCTATTGTTAATCATTTTAAAGGAGCGTGAATGATACAATGACTGTCCGTAAAGCAGGAATTGATGCTGGAAACAATAATTTAAAGATAGCGGTAAAAGGAAAACAACCATTTATGATCCCTGCCATTTATCAACTATACTTAGGGGAAGCTGCTAGTAGCATGGAAACAGAACGTGTTTCTCCCGAAGAAATAAGAGACAACATAGACATAACCATAAATTCGAAAGCCTTACCTAAAAATAATCAACGTTATGTTGTAGGTCGTTTAGGCTCGGAAATGGAAGAAAACTCGGATAAATCACAAGATGATATGCCTGTCATTCTAACGCTTGCAGGTTTGGTTGTGGATGCTCTTGAAGATAATCCAGATAAAGATCGAGTAGAAGTGAATTACGACATCGGACTAAACCTTCCAGTAAGTACTATAAGCAAAGAAACGGCGAAACAATATGCTGAAAAATTTATGGGAACGCATGAAGTTATCTTCCACCATCCTAATGGGGAAGATGTAACGGTAGTTATAAAGGTAGAATATTCTCGTTGCCTCCCGGAAGCTGCAAGTGGAGCTTGGGGGCTTGTATTTGACGAAAATGGAAAACCATTAAAACGAACAATTTCAATTGAAGATGAAGAAAAATCTGTTGAACTTGCAGATATGGACATAATACATGCTGATATTGGTGCTGGTACTACAGAGTTGGTTGTGACAAAAGGTGTTAAGTATAATAGCTCTCTTTCTAGAGCGTTATATTATGGCTCTAAACAGACCATTAACAAAGTTAGAGAAAAATGGAACCAACAAGCTAAACCTAATAAACGCATTAATAGTGTATCCGACTTCAACAGAATCTATATGGACCCTGAACATCCAAGACATAATAAATTAGTATCCTTCTCTCAGGACGATTTCAACCAACTAGCTAATAGCTTGAGTACAGAAATTATTAACGTGATAGATAGCGTTGAGGATGATCCCCTTATCGTTATTTATGGTGGTGGCTCTATAGCAGTTAAAGAGACACTTCGCAATATCTTAGAGAAAAAAGAACGGATGGAACAAGTGGTGTTTCTTCAAGATCCTCTGTTTGTTAATGCTAAAGGGCTCCTTGTATATACTTGCTCTCCTCGTTTTGAAGAACTCAAGGAAAAGGAGTTAGGAGTAAAGAATAATGCCGAGGAATAGAAAAGATTATGAACGCGGAAGCAGAATCAGTGTCTACTTAAATCAACAAGTTGAAGACGATCTGATTCAATATATTAATCAACAAAGTGACATCCAGGCTTTTTTCTTATATGCAGCAATGGAGCTTTATAATAATTACGGTTCTGGGGACATTTCTCAGAAGCTTCCTCGAAACTTTCATTTCACATTAGGTGAAACAGAGCTCGATAATAATGAGTCACAAGAAATGCAGAAACCACTTGTTAACATCACGAACAAGAAAGAATCAGTGGAAGGTAATAGCCCTTCTTCTCAACAAAATACTAGTAAATCAAATGATAAAAATGAGGATAATTGGCATAAGCTCAAAGACCTTGATGATGACGATTATGCTTAACCCCCTCATTGTAAAATTTATTAAATAGCAGTATTTAGACTCCCCCGACATTTCATTTAATTGTTCGCGGGAGTCTTTTGTTACTAATTCATTATTTTCCTACGATTTTTTTCGTATCATTTCGTAAGAAAACAAGTTTGCACAAATGTGAATTTAACCTTAAAATAGAGTAAACGAAACTGTTCAACCTATTTCGAAATCTCACGAAATGATACGATATTAAACTAAATTTCTCACGAAGTTAAACTAAGTAAAATTATTAGTATAAATTCGTAACGAATTTAAATTTCGTAACACATAGTTATAATACTTTAATCGAAACCATACGATACGAAAATATTCGTAACAAGGAGAGAAGGCTGATATGACGGATAGAAAAACCATTTATAACGAGGGCGAGTTAAGAGCTAGAATCCCTGATGAACTTGAGCATGATCCTTTGTATAAAATACTCCAGGACAGACCTGATCAATTGGAAGAACTTTTTCGTGAAGAATTCCTCAATAAAATTGATGTAAATGCATGGTATAGTACTACACAAGCTGGACAAATTTTAGCAGGCCCTGATAATCGTCCGATACCTGCTAGTTCTTTGAAACACTATATAGACAACATGTTTGAATACATAATGCCTGCTGAAGCCCCAAATACTAAGTATATAAGGTTAAACTACTTATCTCTAATTAAGCTAAAAATGATTTGGTTATTGAAAAAGGAGTTCCGCCTAAGTGGATTACAAAGCGAAGTAGGCATACTTGGCTTTGTCGAGAACAAATATACTGAAGAGTATTCGTCACCACCATCTAACGATACACTTACAGAGATACATCAAATGAACCAATTCATTTTACAGACATTTTTTTACCAAGACGATAATGGACAGTATCAGTTAAAAGAAGATATGCAGAAGCTTATGAATTCTAATCTATTGCTTACAAGCGGAGACGTTCAAGAGAGTATAAATAATCTGCAAGAACAATTAGAACAAGAACAAGAACAAAAAATGGAGCTTCAAAAGGAGCTAGAAGGAATTAAGAAGCAGATAGAAACATCAGATAAGACTGATCAAAAAACGTTTTCTGAAATCAAGAGAAGAATTGAGGAAAATGAAGAGTCCATTAAACAAAAGGTGCTTGAGAGGGAAAAAAGGGTAGATAGGGGAACAAAACGTATGGAAGCAAGAAACCTTGCTATTCAGGAATGGAATAGTAAAGGTTGGTTAAAGCGAAACTTTGCTAGTGAACAAGCAGAAAAAGATTTTATTGAACAAAGGTCTAAAGAGATATATGAAGATCTAATACAAGATCTCGAAGATGATGAAATATAATAGTTTATTGTTTCCACTCGATAAATCATGTTATAATGAAGT
Organism: Pontibacillus yanchengensis; assembly: GCF_009856295.1. Lineage (NCBI taxonomy): Bacteria > Bacillati > Bacillota > Bacilli > Caryophanales > Bacillaceae > Pontibacillus > Pontibacillus yanchengensis. The sequence goes on from NZ_WMEU01000012.1 coordinate 47,445, forward strand.
TCCTAAAGTTTGGGGGATTAAATTCCTCCTAAAGTGTAATTTTGTGTAGAAAAGGCGACGGTCTCCTAACCGTCGCCTTTTCTTATGTTTTTATTTAATCTGGCTATCTATCTGATGAACAATATCTAAAACAGATGTAGTTATATAGTATATTTCATCATCTATTTCATGTTGTGTACCCAAAAGTTTCATTCGTAGTAAAACATTAACCCGTTGTTTATCTTCAAATATGAACCTTGTTTTAATTGTTCCGCTTTCCTTAAATCTCTTTGATTTATGTTTTATTACTTCAATCTTCTCTAACGTTCCATTTCTACTTATATCCCTCATGAACTGCTTCGTTACATTATCTTCATGTGGAGTATCACTTACTTTAAACAGGTCATTCATATATTGCTCTGGCATGAATGTTTCTTTAAATAACTGTTCATCTTTCTGTTTTAATGTAACTAGTAAAAATGCCACTATATTCTTTTCGTTCTGAAAAGCCTGGACTAAATCTTCATTTGGTTCGAAGTTATGTTCAGATTCATTTTTCGAAGTGTGGTCATGTGAAGGTGAAGCTTTAACCTTTTCCAATAGGTGTTCACCTTTTTGTTCATCTACATAATCCTTTGAGAAGAGTAGAACATAAGTAGACACGCCAGCACTAAGAATAGAAACGTAAACGATGAATAGGATAATATATTTTTTCATATACTTCCCTCCTAGCTTTTAGTAATAAGAATAAATGCTTCAATCAGGCATTCGTTCTTATTACCATTTAATAAGACCGCTTGTATATGGGTTAATTGAATTCGTCTTATGAGGGTAATTCCACTTTCCTTTATGAATTTCAAAATGCAAGTGAGGTCCCGTAGATTGGCCTGTACTACCCATGAACCCGATAACTTCACCTTTTTTAACATTTTCACCTGCTCTAACAGTTCTAGAACCCTTCACCATATGAGCGTAAATAGTATCGTACAATTGACCGTTTACGTGATGCCTGATATAGATTGACTCACCATAAGAGGAAGAAAAGTAGGATCTATAAACGTTTCCGTCAGCAGCTGCGACTATCGGCGTTGCACCTCCACTTTTACCTATATCTATACCATGGTGGGTTGTACCCCACCTTTGACCATAATGTGATGTAATTGGCCCAGCTGCAGGTCTTGTGAATGATCCCTTTGATATTTCAGGAATCTCTACATCATCTAAGTTTACGTTAGATGGACCACCAGCGTTTGATACTGCATCCGAAAACTCGCCAGTATAACCGTTAAAGGAAATAGAGTTTTGTTGAAGACCAGCAATTAGCATGCTTACATCATCATCTTTGAAATCCAAGTCAGCCAATACTGTATCAAATTTAGAATAATTTGGTGTTGAATCTTTCCCCTTAGATACCCATTTTGTTAGCTGTTTCTCATATACTTCTACTTTTTCTCCATTCCTGCGATAGGTATCTACCAATTCATAGTCATCATTTACATCACTTTCCTTGTAGCTATAACTAATATCCTTATTCCAGGTATGAACTTCTTTAGTTTTCTCTACTTGCTTAGTTGTTTCAGAATAAGAAGTTGTAGTATCACCGTCACAACCGCTAGTAGTCCTGCTATTACTATTTTCCACTGAGCATTCTTTTTCTTTAACCTTTTTCACCTTATAAGTGTTTTCGTACGTCTTATAAGTTATATCAGGAGATAATCCATCTACTATTGGCTCAGGTTTTATTTCCCAAGGTTTTAAATCCTCTTTTATGATACGAACGCCATCTATTGCAGTAACTAACTCTTTGGGAACTTTATATTGCTCAAGTTCACTAGAATCCTCAATTAATATATTATATTCTTCCTTTATTTCCGCTTGAGTTTTAGGGGAATCGGAACCAATCCACCCAAAGTCAAAAGTGGAGATTACTACAATGACAGCTCCCCCCACTATAAATAAACAAACTCCAATTACTAATCCTGGTACACCTAAAAAACTGACTAAGAATGCTATTAACTTAGTAAGAAAAGCTTTTACCATTTTAAAAATAAACTTAACAACTGCTTTGGCTACCTTTTTAGCTATTTTTTTCACCAATGCTTTAGCAACATTTTTAGCTGTTTGCTTAGCCTTCATTCTACCTTTAAAAGCAAGCCCCTGAAGGGAGTCATTATGGTTCTGTTCCATAGAATACTCCCCCTATCATGTTCTTCTTCTATTATTGATTCGATCTACAGGTCGATGCTTAATAAAATCATTCGCATCTGCGCTTTTGCCCTGATACTCATTCTTAGTACCACTCGAATCAGTCACATATTTTCTAGAAGAAGGAGAAACTGTTCTTATGCCATCTTCTTGAGTACGAGTGCGAAACTCTTGTACCACCTTTTGACCTTTCTCTAGGTCTGCGTTTCCTTCTCCGTAATTTGATTTTCTAGTTAAATTACCTTCTGAATCTTTTTCAGCAAGATAGCTTCCATTAGATGTAGTAACGGTTGCATATATTTTATTATCACTTAAATCACTAAGAGATGGCTCTTTAAAACCCTGCGAAAACAAACTAGCCTTGTCTGCTCCCATTTGGTACCCAACATCTGGACCGAATGATGCAGTTCCTAAAGTTCCTAAAACCTTCTCATTGGTATCTTTTCTTACCGAGGCATCATTTCGATATTTAGATGAAACAGCAAATTCCTTTGTCCCTTTCCCAAGATTCTGAGCTAACGTTTTAGTGTTGGCACCTAGTTGTTTCGCTTTACCTTTTATATTTAATCCACTATTAGGCATGCTGGGTACACCTTCAAAACCATTACCTTTGAATGCCTCAGCTGTTGCATTAACAGCATTGGATGATTTATTCATTAGAGCAGAGCTACCTCCATATCCGACAGCACCCGCACCGAAGCCAGCACCTTCACCAGCTTGAGAGCCTCCTTCAGCCATGAAGTGTTGAGCAACAGGAGATAATCCCATTCCTGCAAAGTTACCTCCCATTCTCCCCATAGCAGAACCAACTCCACCTGCTAGATGACCTGCAGTTTTCATGTTTCGAGCATATTTATTTGGAGTACGAGAAGCACCAGCTGTTCCGCCTCCGCCTGAAGCAGATTGTGCAGAACCTCCATACTGCTTACTTGATTGTTGTTGGTCATTTTGGCCTGAGCGTTCTTTATAAGCATTTTTCACACCGTTTTTTGCGTCTCCAATAGCTCTCGCTCCATGCATTAGTGTTCCCATTCCTGCAGCAGTACCAGCCATAGTCAATTTACTAGCATTCTCACTAGTCGCTCCAAATGCAAACCGTAAACTCTCACTTATAGGAATAAACATAGACATTGCGATTAAGAAGGTAAGCCAGTTTATATCTTCACCAAACATCCAAAAGTAAATCCAAAATAAGGCAGCATGAATGGACTGTGATAGAATTTGAGAATATAACTCTCGCATTCCAAACATCGTTAAGCCTACTAATTTCGGGAAAAACATCATGGAAATCCATAATGGAGCTAATATGATAAGTCCCGATACCATCAACATTCGCTGAATATAAAAGGCTTTAAACCATATTGCCACTCCTACGGAGAAGAAACTTATAATTCCTTGTTCTATAAACCCAGCATCATCCGCTAAGTCCGTGAACTTTAAAGCTTCCCCTTCTTCTTCTCCATCGTTAGAAGCTAAAGCTTTAGCCCCCATATCCCTCATACTGGTTGGATCTTGCAACTGACTTTCAAACATTTGGACCGTATAATGGTTAAGTTGAATAAAAACCTCTACTACCCCAAAGAAATTAAAGAGTAGTATGATTCCAAAAACGGATTTCAAACCTAAGTCTGCTAGATCATTTTTCATAGAAGGCGAGAAATTGGAATAAGCAGCTTGTACAAAGGATTTGACTATTGCCCCCATTAGGATTACCCCTACTACGAAAAAGACCATATTATAGCCTTGAACAATCGCATTTTGAAATTGCTCTTCGGTGTACATTCCTAATACTTTTCCTTCACTAGAATAAAAGACATGCCATGCAGGTTCATGAAGTCCTATAAAGGGTTCTAGTATCCATTCAAATAATTTCTTCATAACCCATTCCATCGGCGCTTCATACCATTTACCTTCAGCATGAACTGTATTATTTAGAGGGAAGAACAGAATTCCAAAGGTTAATATTAAAACGTACCAACTTCTTAGTTTTTGGTTAATTTGTTCCGTTCCCATCATGTAGGAATCACCTCTTGCTCTTCATCCTCATTATTGGTTGGCTCTTCTTCTGTAGAGAGAGGTGCCTTTTCACTTTCTTCAATCACATCCTCTTCTTCAAAAAATAGACCTTGATCCATCGAAGGCATTAAACCATTTTGCATGAGATATTCAGGATCTGTATCAATAAAGGCACGCATATCATCCGAAACATCAATTTTCACAAAAGCGGATGAACCACCGACTCTTAGTACACATTCACCCTTAGACGTCTTATCTTCATTCTCAGGAGGTTTACGAGCTATGATTTCTAATTCACCCTCAGACAACCCAAAAACAGATTGTAGCTCTGCTTTTTCTTCATCTTTTAACGCACCTAATCTTAGGAATATGGAGCTTGTAGCGTTTTTCACGACAGCTTCTCCATCTGGATCATCAAGAAACGGCTTAATATCCTGTGTAACAATATCTACTCCGGCATTATACTTACGTGAACGACGTGCCAGTTCTTCTACAAATTGCATGGCACCATCAACATGTTTCATTCGCCATGCTTCTTCTATTTTGAGGCGTTTTCTATACTTACGAAGAGAAGGTCTTTTGATAAAATACTCCCACCCTAATTGTGTTAGTACATGCATAACAAGGTCGTAAATATCTGAACCTTCAATCGCTTGAATATTAAAGTTCACCCAACATATATCATCAAGTAGATTATCAATTTTTTCTCCATTAAATTGCGTTTGGCCATCAAAGATTTTTCCATCGGGTTGGTCTCTCAAGTAACCTCTACATACTTTTAGGAGACGTTTAGCATCTGGGTCAGTAATCTCTTTATATGTAAGGTTCTCTAAGTCATACCCATCTGTACAATTCAATAGGAAACGTTTATAGATATCCAGTAGAGTAAATTCTCGTTTCCGAGGCTTCTTGTGCTCTACATCCCCATTCGGTAGTCTTACAGGTCTTTTTTCAGCTTCATAAAGGGAAGTAGGGTCTTCTGTTATTCCCCAATCCGCAATTACATCTTTAATCGCTTCTTTAATAACAGCTTTTTCCTCTGGAGTAAGCCCACCTAGTAACTTGTTATAAAAGGTTAGGATATGTCCTTGTTTCTTTCCAATAGGCACGATTATCTCGCTTGTTTTTCTCCCGTCAGGTAAAGTCTTTTCGATTTCCTCTTCCGTTAAAGCGCAAATATTAATGGTACAATTTCCACCTTCTCTTATTTCAACTTCTTTACCACCTAATAGAGTACAAATAGGTCCGTTTTCTCCATCAGGATCAATAGAAAAGATTCGGTATCCTAGTAAAACCTGACCACTTGATATATGTTTGTTACCAAACGATTTACCACTACCAGAAGTACCTGCGATGAGAGTTGAGTAGTTATCTAGATAAGGAGCAAATACGTTAAGGAACTCCATATTATTTGTGTGTATATTTGGTCCAACTGGTACTCCACCTGTAAATGGAATCTTAGAAGAATAAAACGGGGATGCTGCCACAATTGCAGTACGATCAAAAAAACGTCGGTCCGTACCATCTGTTAAATGGTTATTAGATAGCGGGAGAGTTGATAACCAACCATCTCGCTGACGATTATAAAGAGGACGCAATGTATGTTCATTGTGTTGTAACGAATCCTGAATCAGCATTCCCATATTTTCTAAGGACCGCTCATTTTCAGCGAACATCGTGACTGCCATTGTCCCTAAGAAACCATTATTATAGCCTTCTGATATTTCATCAAATAAGCGTTGAGCTTCAGCTTCTGCCTTTTGTGCTTCTTTTACTTCTAAATCATTTCCAGCTTTAGCAGCATTTAAAGCACGTGCCCCTTCATCTGTAACAGCTCGCTTATATTTTGAAACTGCCTGGTTTCTAGTAAGTTTGGAAATATGAAAATTAACATTTATAGAACCTGCTCTATAAAGAGTATCTAGTTCACCTGTTGCTAGACTTGTATTACCAAAGTCCAAAATATAACTACGGAAAGGATATTCTCCTCCTGCCTTAACATCACACTGGTACCCTCTATCTTTTGGTCGAACAGGTACATCAAAACCCGTTAATCCTATTTTGTTCATAAAATCAGAACGGTCATAACTCATCTCAAGTTGCTCTTTATTTCTTTTACTAGATTGTTTTTCCACCTGGTCATGTTCACTATGTTGTTCTTTTTTCTTTCGCTTAAATGGCCACAGTTTCATTATCTTCAACCTCCTTATCAGTGGTTTCTTCCTCTTCTATATAAATGGCATCCCTTTTATATTCACTATTTACAAAAGGAGATAGGATACCATCTTTTCTCATAAGAGACTTAAAGTGTTCAAGAGATCCATTCTTTTTATTTACTGCAAAATATAAAGCTTCATATAGGTCATATTCTCCGCAAACTCTTGAACGACCACCCATGCTTTCATAATTTCGTTTTATGGTTCCACCAATACGTTCAAATTCGTTTTGAACCTTTAAAATAAGAGCATCCTCATCCAAATCCTCAATAATATTCTCTTTATAGGTTATAGGTATTAAAAAGTAATTCTGGTAAGCAAAATCATCTACGGTTTCTTGCCATGACTCCATGTATGGGAAAAACATGGATTGAGCATACTTTTGGGCTATGGGGTTTAATTCATGAAACGATTCATCATATGGTTGAAGTTGCTCTGATAAGTCGATAGGTCTTGATTGCAAGTGCTGAATAATTTCAACCTCTCTACCAGGACCAAGATTCAACTGAGCCAATAGGGTTTCATATGCTTTATCAGTTTGCTCTTGTTCATTATGACTGCGAAGTAAATAGTTAATCGGTTCTGTCTTTATGGCTCCTAAAAAGACGCGATCCTTATTATTGGATTTCAACTCTACAACTGAACCTAGTAATTGTTTCACCCCAATTAAGTCCTTAAAGTCCCCTTCTATTGGAGACGCATTAGGAACATCATGGTTAACTTGTTTCTTCTTTTTCTTCTTCCATTTGAAGGGATAAGGCTTTCCTACAATAGGGAAGTAAAATAGGAATAGGATTCCCCCTACAAACAAAAGCATAATAATATTATCCATCTTATTTCCTCCATACTCCCGATTGGGCTTTTCTGTGCTTTAAAACATATAGAATGTGCCTGTCTAAGAAATAACCTGAATCTTTATTCTTCAAAAAAGCAAAAACGATTAGCGGTGCGATAATAGGTAAAACCAATAAACATAATATAAACCCCATCATAAATGGAAATTTTCCACTGAATACTATTTCTGAGGTGATGGTTATGTATATTACACCTGCAACTAGAGCATAAATACCCTGCCTCCATGACATTCCTTTGATAACTTTCCGCTCTTTTTCCGTATCAAAAGGCATCTTTGTTCTCATGGTTTCTCCTCTCTTTCTCTTTGTAATAAAACCCCCTACATAAAGCGTAGGGGGTAGGTTTATCAAACAATCAGTATATTAATTACATGAAAGGCGAGTTAAGTAATAACGGTGCAATAAATCCAGCAGACTGTGACTGGTCAATGATGTAATTTGCAATATCTGGAGCCTTCATAACTCCGATGATACCAATAACCCCACTAATTGCTGCACCTACTCCAAGTGCTCTCTTTTGAGCATTTCCTAGAGACATTCCAATGATGATAAATGCTACTACAATCGAAATAACGACGAGAATTGCACCAATCATTCGAATATTGTCTATCCAGTCATAAAGAATTTGTTGTACATTCTCTACACTATCGCCCCCACTACCTCCTGGGATAGTGATATCTGTGTCTGCTGACACACGTTCCACATTACTTACGAAATTTAATAAGGCCATTAGTAAAACAGCAGATCCATAAGTAAAGGTCTTTTTCATCATCATGATTCCTTTTTTCATCCTTCTCTTTCCCTCCTAAATTTGACGAAAAAAAACACAAATCCAAACCTCTGCTAGATACAGAGATTGAATTTGCGTTTTCCGCCTGCGTTTTATTTAATTCTATTCGTATTCTACTAAAAATTCATGGGAAAAACAAGTATAATTGTGGGCGAAAAGGTTGATATTTCCTAAATATGTAGTAATATAATACATATATATGTATTATATTATGAATTGCACCTAGTAAGGAGGTCTTATAATATGCGTTTACTTGGAAGTATTTTTATGATTTTTGGATTCCTCTTTTTAGCTTCTAAAATCCCTGAGTTCATTCACCTTATGATTGATTGGAACCTAGTACCAGATGAACCAGCGTTTCGTAACAACATCATGTATCAATTTGGAGCTTTACTTGCTCTATACATTGAATTGATCATTATCGGTCTTATCTGTGTATCAATTATGCTGATTTATTCCAAGTTCCTAGATTCTAAGTATCATAGAGCCGTAAATAAAGCAGCTGATCAGTCCTATAAGCAATATGGTACAGAGTTGCTATATTTCACATTTTTGGATGAAAAGTATCATCAAAATGAGAATTTTTATATTTCACACTATCCGTACCACCTTATCAGAAGTTATGAATTAGAAAATGGCATTGTTTCTCCTACTGAACCTGAACCTCAACGGACAGACGAAGAATTAAAAATAGCATATGAGACTTACAGAAAAGAACTAGGATTGCCAGCAGTCAAACATGAGTTATTTTCATTAAATGTATAAAGGATGGTTAGGTATGAGAAAATCATTAGCATTATTATTTATAGGAATTGCCCTATTAGGGGGATGTTCATCATTAGAAGATGCAGAAAAACTTACGAACAAAGCGGGTGAAGTAGCAAAGCAAGCAGATACACTTGGAGATAAAGTCAAGAAAGCCATTAAGAGTCTTCAACGTGCAGGTTTTGTAGTCACTTATCGCCACAGTCGGCTTAGATGAGTAATGAAATAAATATCCAAGGGATTCAGGGGTTTTTTTAAAAAGCAAAAAAATCCCCTTTATTTAGTGCGTCTTTTAAATAGTAATTATTTTCAGGGTAGCCTATTTAAAAGTTAATATTTACTTATTATCTTAAAATCATCTTTTTTCACCAGAGATTGCTCTTGACTTATTTGTGACGTTACGTATTCATTATCTTCTTTATTGTGTATCGCCGAGCTTTTCTTTTTTTCAATTTTTTTCTCTTGAAGTTCTTGAATGCCTCTAATAAATAATTGCATAGTAACAGAGCAAATAATATAGGCAAGTAGAGCCCATATTATTAACCAATGCTTTCCTGTAAGTATCGCATCCTTATTAGCACCTATGATTCCTGCCCACTCATGGGTGAAACTTCTTTGAGGCATATTATATTTTTCTTGTATTGTACCTCCAAAAAATAACTCGAAAACTCCTAAATGTATAAAAATGGTTAATACTTGGTTGAATTGTCTACCGAATAAAAGCGCTAATCTTTGGCCAATGTTTGGGAGTATGTGTTTTTTTAAAATCCATAATCTCCCACCCCCCAATATTTTTGAACTTTCTACATATTCAAAATTCATTGCATCTTTAATTTCATTACCTATTAGAACAGAAGTTAATGGAATTACAAGTACAGTTAATATTGTAATTTCTATAATTATTCTCCCTGTTAAATCATACATCCATATTTCAGAATTAGTATTGATTAAAACAGGTCTTAATAATATGAATGCAATGACTGTTAATGGGATAAAATGGATTGAATCGGTTATTTTTTCAAATATCTTTTGTGTTTTTTGATTCAAAATAAAAGCATAAATTACACCAAACAAAAAACCAATAACAATTCTTAATGTAACAATTATAAGTGCCCCTAAAATAGTGTATTTTGCCCCTACTATTAATTGATCTAGAATACTAAATCCATAATGGTCTGAACCTAATAAAAACGGATTACCTGGTGGATGAGGAGGACCACCTTCTATCCCTCCGTTTTCGTTTGTTCTAAACCGTACTTGTTTTATAGGTTTATTGGACATTATTGTAAAAATGATACTATATACTACAATGCCAAACAGAAAAGTGAAACCTAACATAAATTTTAAATTCTTAAAAAGCTTAAAAATATTTTTAAGAAAAATTAACGATTTCATTGGATTTATAAAACTAAAATTAAATAACTTCATGTTTTTTACATATTCAAGAAAATTCCTCTCTGAAAATACACTATTACTCACTATGTTAGTATTTTCATCTTTTCTATATACCAATTCTATAATACTATATAATATGAAGAATGGTGTGAATATCATTATTAATGTACCTGCTATTGTAATGGGACGAAAATCTAATGTTAAGTAGTATGTAATATCATTTATATTGTATAATCTTCCAATTACAAAAAGGCTTGATAAAGTTGCCCAAATTATTACTTTTGAATGATAAAGTATCTTGGTTATTATATTTCTTAGTATGTGTTTAACATATATGGAAATCCAGTTTAAACCTTTACTTTTTGCGAGTTGAATATATGGTTTTTCTTCTTCTTCTATAATTAAAATTAAAACTAATTTAAACATAGATATGAATGGAAGTATTGCTACAGTAAGAATAGGAGCAATAAATATCTTATTTTCTATACCCAGGGCACCAATTCCTATTATGTCTATTCCGAACTTCTGATAACCATAAACAACTAATAATTGAAATAAATATGCAAAAACAACATCTGGCAATGTCTCAATTGCACTTAAACTATTTAACACTATATTTTTCAGATACATTTTGCTTCTTTGCACTACACATACTAATATTAAAGCTGTTAGAAAACCCACCACAAGAGCACCTATAAGTATTTGCATAGAATAAATGAATGGCTCCCATAAAAATTGAAAAATAGGTTCAGGTTTTCCTTTATAAATAAATACCCATTTTGATGGCGTTATAAATTGAGGGATAATAGTATCCTTTAGACCTATTAAAATACTCTTGATGTTTCCTACTTGAATAATAAAAGGCACTATACTTATAAATATTATCCCTAATACTCCAGTAAGATAGTATAATAAATATTTTAATAATGTTCTAAACACATTATCAACTTCATTTCTTTATAAAATTTTATTAAATGGTGAAAGCACTTGAATATTTTCAAAGGGAAGAGAAGAAACTCTTCCCTTTAGGTAGTAGTATTAATTAAACCCACCACAGCCACAGTGGATGTCAATAACGTGGCTAATTAATTTCTCCAGCTTCGCACTCATTTGTAGTACATTCCAATAATTACAATCAGCTGTTTTAGATTCGACAATGTTATCTGCCTAAACTCACTTCCTTTCAAATTTAGGCCAGTGCAATCTAATAAAAACTTCCATTAAGTTAAATTGTTACTTGTAGTTTAAATATTTATTGCTCACCCATTTATCAAAAGCTGAGTTGTCTTTAAGTTTTAAATAGTACTTCATGAATCTTAATATTTCTTTTGTATTTACCTCTTTGTAAGAGTAAAGTGAGTAATAAGTGCTTAAAAACTTAATAGGACCATCCTCTCCTTTAATATCTATTAATGTACTCTCTAACATAGCACTTGCTTTCCCATATACGTAAGTATTGTACCTTTTACCATATTCATTTAGTGATAAATCTACGGGAAGAGGATACTTGCTAAAAGTATCTCTCATTTTTTGTAGATCAGCTGGTGTTTTATCTCTGTACAAAAATATAGAAGTAGCCATATTAGTAATTCCCTCATCTATCCATGGATCGTGGAAAGGATCATTACTCACAACACCATAGAACCATTGGTGTGCTATTTCATGAACCACCATTTGTTCTAATTGTTTCAAACCTAAGGGGTGGGAACCTTCAATAGCACCAATTGTGATAATACCAGGGTATTCCATTCCTACCCCTTCGATAACTATATCTAGTTGGTTATGCGGGTAATCACCAATATTCTCTTCAAAATATTTAGTAGCTTCCCTAGCTATTTTTAATATATTCTTTACTTGCTCTTTGTTTTTGTTTGAACTAAAGATCCTAATACTCAAATCACCACTAACATATTCTTCCATTAAAGGCTTTTTAAGAATAGCCACAAATAATTCCTTTGCTTTGTTAATAGAAATTTTTTTATGGTTTTCACTTGGGAACGGATCGTCCCCACTAGAGGTAACTACAGTATATCCAGAAGGCACTTCATAAGTTAACTCAAAATCACTAAATGGAGTATGATAAGATTCACCTTTAAATTGATAGATTTCTTTGTTCCAACCATTTCTATATGTTGGTACCATTGGATACCACTGCGCTAAATGATAATTAGAACCATACTTTGTAAATCTAAATCCTTCCTCAGGTAGAGTAAGGCTATAACTAATATTTACTTTCACAGTATCATTAGGCTTTAATTTCTCTCTCAAAGAAATTGATAGGTTATCTTCTTTCAAGGAATAATTAATATTTCGATTATTAACATTAACACTTTTAATATCTACTGTAGATGTAGAGGTAACATTTGCGGAATTTTTATTTGTAAACATATTTGGAATGAAATAGAATACTAAGGAATTCCATTCTTCTTGTGAAGTATTTTTTATATTAATTTTAGCATTAATTTTAAATAAACCTTCGCTATCCATTTTTAAATCAAGTTCATATTTGGTTTCATTACCTTGTGGTACTCCTATTGGTACAAACTTAGTTACATATTGATTATTATCCTTAAGGCAACCAGTCAAAAATATCAATATAATCACGAGTAAATGTAAATATTTACGCATTAGCCCCCTCCATACTTGCTTCATCCTGATACCAATTTGCTTGTTTCTGATACATCCGTGCATATTCACCGTTTAATTCCATTAAATATTTATGATTTCCCTCTTCGATAATAGAGCCATTCTTCATTACTATGATTCTGTCAGCAATCTTCACACTCGCCATTCTATGGGAAGTAAATAACACAGTTTTGTTTTCACTTATTTCATGGAATTTTTTGAAAATATATTGTTCAGTGGATGGATCAAGAGAAGCTGTAGGTTCATCAAGTATTATTATAGGAGAATCTTTAATAATTGCTCTTGCAATTGCAATCCTTTGCCATTGCCCCCCAGATAAATCTATCCCCCCAGAAAATAATTTACCTAAATGTGTATTATAAGAATTCGGTAACTTTTCAACGAAGGTGCTAGCACCACTTTCTTTTGCAGCATATTTTATATACTCCATATTATCTTCCTTTTCGATGCATCCAAAACCAATATTCTCTTTAACATTAAACTGATATTTTACATAATCTTGGAATATTACTGTTACGTGCTTTCTTAAATCTTCTTCTCTCAAGTTTTTTATATTATAGCTCCCAAAATAAATTTCTCCATTTGTAGATGGATATAAACCCAGTATATTTTTTATTAAAGTAGATTTACCCGATCCATTTTCTCCTACAATAGCTATCTTTTCATTTTCTTTTATATGTAAATTTAGATTTTTGATAGAAGGAGAAGAACTAAAAGGGTATTGGTAAGTTAAATTAGTAATTTGAATTGGAAAAGGGGACATGTTTTTAGGTGACTTTAACTTATTGACTTTATTTTCTTCTTTAAAATCTATGAATTCAAAATAATCACTTATATAATAATTACTCTCACGTATTGATGCCATAAAGGTAGAGACTTGATTAATACTACTTTGTAAATTTTGAAGCGCCTGTATAGTTGAAACCAAACTACCGATATTTAACTTATTATTCTTTAGTAAATAAATAATTACAATTGATGCAATTCCATAAAGGATGGATGTAATTGTATCCAATCCTGTTTGAGCTTTCTTTTCACGTTTTAGCAAACTAAGAATTTCATTATTATTAGTATTAATTAGCTTTTTCCATCTATCTATTAAATACTCAGCTAATCCAAATACACGAATCTCTTTTAGCGACTGTTTATTACTAAACAAAGAATTAATATAGTTTGTTTCTCTAAAAACTTTTATTTGATATTTCATCAGATTGAATCTAGAAGCGCCGTATTTACTTTGAACTAAAAATGTGGGTAAAAAAGCTACTATGCCAATCACAACCAAAATCCAATGAACGTAAAATAAGTAGAATGTGTAAGATAAAACACTAACTATAATTTCCAGTGCATCTAAACTACTTTGTATAGGTCTTAAAAATTTATGTCCGTAATTGTTTTGTATTCTAAATTGATGATTATAAAATGAAGGGATTTCAAAGTTATGATAAGAAATATCTTTTACTTTATTCATAATTTTTTCAGTGAGTATATAATTTAATTTCAATTCCATATATTTATTGAAGAAATGCTTTATATGTTGAATTATAGATTTAACCAAACTTAGAGAAAATTGAATTAAAAGTAAAATAAGCAAAGGTTTAAAGGAAAGAAGCTCGTTACTAATTAATTGATGGGCTCCATTAACTATTTCTTGAATCACCCATAGCGATGCTAATGGAATTAACCCATTAATAAGGCGTAATATTATAGAAACTACTATCCAGAACTTGTTAATTGTATTTATTAATCTTAAACTTCTGATTAAATTTCTAAATTTGTTCATCTATTTTTTACCCCTATATGTTAGAGATTTATTTATATTACCCCTTTTTATAAACTAATAAGATATTATAAATAGAGAAAAGAGACTGAGACAAAAGTGCTTGATTCAAAGGAAGTTGGAAAACAAGAAATGATTATGGGTTAAAATACCTATCCGAAGAAATATACTACTCTTTCCCCGGATAGTTGGTGAGCATTGTCGTGCTACTCAATATGGGTATCACCAAGTTCTTTCCTCATGCAAGATATTAGGTAGATTTCCTTCGCTAAAGTTAATGGGTTACTTCTCTTGAGATGAAGTACCTTCGTATGTCCCAGCCTCTTTTATACTAATTAAAGTGCCCACATCCACAATGAATTTGATATACACTTCCATCAAAATTATAACAAGCTTCCACGTTTTTCACCTCACCAGCTTCACACTCATTAGTAGTACATTCATAGTGATAGCAATCAGCAGTATTTGGTTCAATAATGACATTATTATTATTGTTGTCACTCAATATTTTCACCCCCTTTCAATTGTCATTAGTATTAAGCTATTTTAGCCCTTTTAATTTTTTTCATTAATAGTCTAAAGTCTTCTTTATGATTAACTAATCCTTTATCTAAAATTACACTTTTTTCAGATACTAAATACGCAAAAGGAAATCCAGTTATACCAAACTTATGTATATGTTCATGTTTAATCATAGTTAAAGGGATATCGTTTAAATTAAATTGTTCAATAAGTTCATTTGCTTGGTCTTCATTAGCTAACGTAATCAATCTAAACTGTATATAAGGATGTTCTTTTATTAGTTCATTTAAGAAAGGGTAAATCCTTTTACATGCATCGCATCCATAGGAAGTAAATATAAAAATATAAGGAATGTTTTTATTATGTGATTTATTTAAAGTTAAAAAAGAGTCAATGGAGGGGAAAATAGTATTCTTAGCTGTATTTGGCAAGTAAAAAATGTAGGGAATGGCATTCAAAAATGTATGCCACTTGCCGCCTCTAAATTATCGGTGAGTTAATGATTCTTTGTACCTGAAACTATCGCCTGTAAACAATAATAAATGG
>NZ_WMEU01000013.1 GCF_009856295.1 Pontibacillus yanchengensis
TCGATCCACAACAATCACCCCGAAGGGATCATGTTGCTTCACGCGCTCGACTTGCATGTATTAGGCACGCCGCCAGCGTTCGTCCTGAGCCAGGATCAAACTCTCCATAAAATGAAGAAGTTCGCCTATGCATCATTCAAAATGATTACTGGCTAATTCGTTAAAAAATTAACAGGTTGTTTACAAGTTGTTTTGTTCAGTTTTCAAAGTTCAATATGTCACCTTTCGACACATTCAAAGTATAGCACCCAATTTAACAAAAAGTCAACATTAAATTTACATTTCCTTAATATTTATCTTTGGTATTTGATGGCTTTTGTGTCGTTTACTGTCTTCTTATGAAACAGCACAACCTAATATAATAGATTGAGAACCCCATGTCAATAAAATCTATTATTTTTTAATTAAATATTTCTTCGACATAATTTAATGAAGGCCCTTGCCCCTTTTGCACAACATCCTCTGATAACTCTTCCTCTACGTACTCTCCAGAAGATATTGTTTCATATCTTGATGCAGTTTTGACCTCTATGTACCATTCATCCTTGTTTATCTCAACTTCAGTTTCTTCACTCAATCCGCTATTCCTTTGAATGACAGAAATAACTTCATTTCTTATTTTTCCATCTATCTTATTGCTGGATAGATGATCGCTTAGTTCCTCTTTTAACTTTTCGTATTTGTTCATTTTTTCTGGTAAAACCTCATTATAAGCAAAGATTAATGCCCTTGAATTTGAATAGCCATTGTTATAATACTCTTTCTGCTTTTCATCTATTTGTTCTTCGATTGTATCACCACCATCCAAAAGTTTTTGAGCAATCGCTTTCTCATCAAAGTCTTCTATAGCTTTTTGTGTCTCTTCTAAAATAACCGAAGTTCCTGCCAGTGCCGCTTGTTCAGCTGCCATGCTAGCATTCTGTTTTACAATGAAAATATTAGACATATTGAAAACTATAATTAAAACACCCCCCACAATACCAAGCATCCATATTAAATAGAAAACTGAATTTCCTTGTTCATTGTTAAGATGTTTCATCAACTAACACTCTTCCTATTGCTCTCTGGGTTAAGGGAATGTTCTTCAATTCATCCCACTTGTCAGGAACAAAAATCAATGGGTGCCTTGCTTTTAACACAACCTCAAATTGACCATCCCCTAAAGAATTTGCTGTAATATCAACTGATTCTATTACGGTACTTCCACTCAGAGCTTGTTGAGCAGTATTTTGTGCTTTCTCTACGTCCTCAGTTATAGAATATGTCTTTGCGGCATCATTTACAGCGCTCTTTGCGCTCATAAATGCATAACCTGAGGCAACTACTTGCCAAAGGAGAAGGAAAAACATAAATAGAAAAGGAAGGATTCCCAGAAATTCTATACTAATTGACCCATTTTCATTACGCATACGAATCTTCCTCACGTGGATCCCTCCTTAACTCGTTTAAGCTATTAATTTTATATTGGATATACCAAAGATTAAATAAAACTAAAAGCCATGACTTAATGTTTGCTTCTTTTGCCTGTGCTTCTATCATTTCTTTTAATCTAAAAACTGAATAATATAGTAACCCAACGAAGTAAAATGTAATGATAGTATCTATTGAGTCTAAAATTGCTAACCCAAATCCAGAAAAAAGAAACCCTCCAAGAAACGTGTACACAAACGAGATAGAAAGATAGATAAGAAAAGCATACCACCATTTACTTGGTATATAATTTTTTTTTGAAAAAGAATCCAATGTATTCTTTCTATTTATAAACCAATATGCTGTATAAATACCAATTGTTAAAATGGTTAAGAAAACCATAAGAACAATATTCACCTTTTTAAAAGGAATTACTTCCTCTTCCTTCTCCCTTAATTCCATTCTACTCTCCCTCTTTCCTTTTACATATTCATCTCCACTTTATATTTCAATGTCAAATAGAAATAAATTAGTGGAAATAGAGTTGAATGTAACAGGGTACGTAAGGTTATATAAACTAATAGGTTATTCTCAAAATCTACAACTAAATAAGTAACCCCTGCCCATAATAGGACATTAATGGATACAATCCCCAATAGATCCATAAATAAGCCTATATTTTCTATCCTTATTATCCTGAACACTTTTACAATAGATTCTTTCACTTCATTTTGTTCAATAAATAGAGGTAATAGAACCATCATTGATACCCCTATTATTGTCGGAATCAACAATAAAATGGCTCCAAATATTGAGATAACATAGAAGATTAAGGTCAAAAATACTATTATTCCTATTTTACTTATAAACGTTTTGAGTAATAGTGCTAACGTAAATGCATTATCATTGGAATCCTCCATAACTAACCTAAAAAAAGGTGGAAACAATAAAGAAAAATTAAGTATGAGCAAAAATAAAGTATAGAGATTTGGATACTCTAAAGTGTCTAAACTATAAATATAATAAACTGTATAGATTAAGAAGAAAGAAGTTGGTACTACCAAAATCACACATAATAATATAATTGTAATTAAGTATCGATTATACATTTCAAATACATTTCTCACCAATTAGTATCACACCTATATTAATTTTATCTTAATTATTCACCTTGCCTCGTTCTGATTTTCTGATAGAACAACGCAACTGATAATGAGACTAGTGTACTGTATAAAATACTGTTGTTTACACTTATTGGACTTGTTAGCAAAAAGATATCCATAAAGAAGATTGCAAAGAATATATTAAGAACTGTGAGAGTTACACTACAAATAAATGTAGCAAAATATGGTGTGTTTGGATTCCAATAAGGGGCAGCTATACCAAGGGATATATACGTTACTATAAAAATAGTACCCACCGTAAAATTGGGAGGAATATTACGAAAAAACCCTAGAACAAAAGATACAAAAATAGTGATAAATAGTATGATCCCGACAGCGGATAAAAACCCTTTAAAATTAAACATTGTTCTATCACTCGCTTTAATTATAGAATCACATATCTTACTAAGAATTTTACATATTTAAGTGTCTAATTCTGTTTCTTTTTCTTTTAAATAAGCATTTTTCATTATTGGGAAAACTAAATACAAGAATATAAAATTTAATAGATAAAAAATAACTGCTACTACAAATCCCGATGGTGTTGTCGCATAATTTATATAAAATAAAATGATTATGCCAAATAGAATAATGATTAAAGAATAAGCAATAAATAACTTTAATACTTTAGTCCCCTCTTCTTGAAGTCCCAAAATGATTGTGTGTCTATAGACATAAGTAACAATAGCTACAGCTAACCATAAACCTAAGGCTAATAGAAAGAAGAAACGATTGTCATAAAAAACTCGTAATATAGGAATCAGCAAAAAGATAGATAATGGTAAAAACATAAAAATCTTTTGAAATTCTATAACAAATACTTTTCTGTGAGCATATTTTATCCACGTAATTATTTGTAAAAATAGGATTATGAATACTATTGCTATGTTAACGAGAAATGAGTCCATTGAAGGTTGAGGCGCAACAGAGAATAGTGAACCTAAAAATAAATTGAATAGAAAAGTTGAATGGATTTCCGCTTCTGTAAATGTTGCCTTATTTGATGACAAAAAATCACCTACCCTTATGATTTGAGAATGAGGGAATTGCAATTGTCCCCCATTCTATTGCATTCATATTTAATTTGAAGGACTATGTTCCGAACAAGCCACTTAATCCATTTTTAACTGCTGAAACAGCTTTCTTTCCTGCATTAACGATACCGTCATATCCTTTTTTGATTGTATTACTAAGACCATTTTTTAACTTCCTACCTATTCTAGAATTTAAGAAGAGACTAGCACCAATCGATAGAGCTAAACCCGCAGCGGCTCCAGCAATTGTTCCTGCCACAGGTATTGTTGAACCTGCCACTGCCCCCGCTACCATAGCTGATACAGCACCAGATGCAGCTGTTGTTCCAACTCCGATTGCCACATCTGTAGTTAGATCCGCAGCAAAATTTGTGGAAGCAAATTCTTTATCAGCATTGCTATTATACTCAGAAATAGAATTCCATGAAGATAAACCTACTGTAACAGCTCCATTTAATTTGCTTATGTTTGACAGCCTAAAAGCTGTCTTAGGATTATAGTTCTTACTTAACGAATCCTTAGCACCTGCTTTAGCTAATTGTAATTTAGTAGCACTAGATTTACCTAAGTTTTTAGAAGACATGAATGCATTGTATTTTCCATTTAATTTAACGCGCCTCGAATAGGGCCCAAATGATTTGGTATGGCCACCTTGGCTATATGAACGATAACGGTTGTAAAACCAATTGCTAACTTTATTATCAAGTTGTTGTTTCCCTTTAATCGAATACCAATTATTTCCTTTGTAATCAAATTTAAAGCCTGCTGCTTTTGCCGCAGCAGCTTGGGCCATGTCATCTCCAAAGTTTGTTACATACCTTCTTACATCCTTTACAACAGCTACTGATTTGTCAGCAGTAGATTCATGCTCACCACCTGAAGCAAACATAGCTGCTAAGAAGGAATTGGAACCTTGATCCTCAGAAGAAGTGTTGGAGGTACCACTAACATTCAGTTTACTATCTGTGTTTGAACTATTATTTTTTAAACTTGATTGCGTTTTAGAAGGATTACCTTGTCGTATTTCATTTCCATTAGTTCGTTCACCTGCTAAAGAGTTAGGGTTTTGATTTGGCGAACTATTAGAATCTTGCCCTCTTACTGTTTCTTGTGCTGAATTAGTAATTGAACCATTAGGAGTGGGGATTCCTAAGTTATTGGCTGCGTTTGGATTATCTCCATCTAACCCTTGCCCTTGAGGATTGATTGCTTCACCTTCGGAAGTTCGATTACCATCTGTACCTTCGCCTTGTGTTGTTGTAGAATTACGTAGTTCATTCCCCGAATTAATTGGGGAACCATTATTAGCAATTTGTCCATTGTTCTGCTCTTTTCCTGAAGCATTGGTAGATCCATTCGAAGTTTGGCCACCCGAAAGTCCCTCCCCAGGATTACTAGCGTTCCCATTAGGGCCTTGCCCACTTGAATTTCCTTTTCCAGGGTTAACTGCACTACCATTTGTATCTTGTCCACCTTGTAAAGGGGTGCCTCCTATATCTGAAACGGAAGAATTACTAGGTATAGCAGCAGGATAAGGAGCATTCGGTACAATAAAACCGCCTTCCCTATTTGATTCACCCTCTATTATGGGTTTCCCAGAAGTTATACTCTTCCCGTTTGTGCTTGGTTGCCCGTTTTTTTGAACATCCCCCGGGACAATCATCTTCCCTTCTGGTATAGCATCACCTGGTTGAATTGGACTTCCAGGTGATATTGGTGTTCCGGGTTTTATAAAACCTGCCAAGGTCACAATAGGAAATAGATTTAAAAGTATAATTGTAAAGGCTAATACAGCGCTTGTATATTTTACCAAGCTCTGTCTTTTCCATCGCATGTTGTCACTCCTTATTCCTTCGTATTGTTCTTATACTTTTCCTCTAATGCCTTTAGTGCTTCTTGATGTTTTTTCTCTCTAATATTATTTAATTCACTTTTTAATTCCTTTACTTCTTTCACTATCCAATCATGATAAGCGTGGTTTTTCTCCTCTAAATATTGATAAGATTCCTTGCTCATTGTTCCTTCCATCCAATAAGCGGAGAATATAGATTCTGCCTGCATTCTTTCATCGATGATTTTTCCTTCTTCATCTGTAATATAACCAAAGATATCCAGAGAGTTTTCCGTGTCTTTTACAGAAATCTTAGTCTCTGAATGATCTTTCCAATCTTCCCATGACTGAGCAACTTCTTTTACTTTGTCGAATTCCTTCTTTAATTGATTCGGATTTTCTACTGTTTCGTATATCCCCTTTGTTGTATCCGCAATGTTTTCTAATTGTTTCTGTCCCTTTTGATCTACTTGAAATCCAATCACGTTAATAATTGGGGTTACTTCAGATGAATATAAATCTTTAGCTGCTTGAATTGGATCCCCTTCACATGTTGCAATGCCATCACTAACAAGATATACAATATTTGTATTACGATCTCCATTAAAATCTTTTAGATCCTTTTCCGCTTCTTGAAAAGCCTTGGTTATAGGTGTCCAACCAGTAGGTTCTACTCCTTTTAATGTTTGGCTCAACTTTTTTTGATCAATTTCTGAGATTTGATAGATTAGTTCAGTACTTTTACATGATTTTTGTTTGTCAGCTTCGGATTCACTTCCTTTATGACCATAAACTCTTATGCCTACCTTGGCTTTCTCTGGTAAACCTTGAACAAAGGATTGGATTGTTTCTTTTGCAGCCTCCATTTTCGTTTGGCCAGATACATCTTCATCCATACTCCCAGATGCATCTAGAATAATTTCGATATTTAAATTCTCTTTAAACTGATAACGTGAATCCTCAACATCTGGACTCCCCAAACTTTGAAAACGCATGTTATCAATTAGTTTATCTGGTCCATTAAAATCTCTTTGAATAAGCTTTAATATTTCTTGATAAAAATAATCTAACTGTTTATTAGAAGGATTTTCAGGTAATATTGGAAGTTTGTCCTGATAGAACTCCAAACGTTTCGCTTCATCTGTGTACTTATAAAGTTCTTGATGAGGTCCAGCACGTTTACTCGTTAATGCTTTATACGTATCTGGAAGCCCCTCTACCGTTTTATTACTCATATCCAGAGTTTCAGCATTGTTTTGGCTGTTATTATCGTCACTTGATAAAGAATCCTTTTTACCTTCGCTATTTTCACTGTCTTTTTGTTCTGTTTGATTATTTTTATCTACTGCCTGTTGTTCATTATTCTGACTACAAGCTATCAGAAAAAATAAAAGAACTATTGAAAAAATGGAATAGCTACGTCTCACCATATTCCCCCCCATCACACAATCTATTTAATAGCTACTCTATCAGCCTCCACCTACCATTTTGCTGATACTATCGAATATGTTTGTTAATATATTTTTCACCTGACTCTTCCCTTCGTTTCCAAGAACCTGAGAAATTATCCCTAAAACCAAGATTAATAATGCCGCTAAACCTAACCATTCAAGAGACTGCGCTCCTCTTTCGTTATGAAATAAGCTATACATTTTCGCATAAAAACCACGCATAAGGTTTTGCATGATTCATTCTCCTTTCTTTGTGAAAAGTGTTTATTGAAACATCTGAAAAATGTTCCTATTTTGGTTAAACATATTTATAATCATCAAACCTGCAATTAGCAACATGGAAGAAGGTACAATGATAAATGTTGTGATTAATGTAACTTTCGGAGATGCTTTCGCTGCTTTCTCTTTCACTTTTTCTTTCTTTACTTTTCTCATTTCTTCTGATTGTTGTCTAAAAGTATCGGAAATAGGGACACCTAATTGTTCTCCCTGTATTAATGATTTAATAAGTAACTGAAATTCCTCACTGTCATTTCGTTTTAATAAATATTGGTAGGCTTCATTTCTTGGAACACCTACCTCCATTTCTTGAATAAAACGACCGAATTCTTCCTTAATTGGGCCTTCAAAATACGGAACAATATCACGCAACGCTTGATCTAGTCCAACACCTGCCTGAACGGTAACACTCATCGTATCTAAAAAATCAGGAAGTTGATAAGACAATTCTTCTTGTCTTTTTTTTGCTCTATTTTTAATCCATATTATCGTTCCCGCATAGCCAATTAGAGGGGATAGTATTACAGCAAAAGTTGCGAACGGTAGTCCAAGTACTAATGCACTACCTCCAACAATCAACCCAAGAATCCCCATGAACATTTTTAAGCCTTGAAATCTTTCAATTGTTAAATGATAGGGATATCCTGATTGAATGAGCCATTTGTGAACATCATGATTCTCACTACCAAAATTGACCCGTTGACCAATCCCAGAAAAATCATCAGCATAATGGAACATTTTTGCAATTAGCATTTCCCATCTAGATTCCTTCTTTTGATTTCCTTCAAAAACTTTTACATCTTTCTCCATCTTTTCTTTAACGTTCTTCTTCTTCATTAGATAAACATAAAAACTCCTTAAGGAAAAAGCTAAAAAAGTTAGGCACAAAACTAACATGATGACAATCATTCCATCCATTTGCTCACACCCTTATATTGGTCACCTTTCTAACCAAGAAGAAAGTTAGAACGGTTCCTAAAATAAAAAAAAGTAATAAAATAATACCTACTCCTGAAAACAATGGATCTAGAAACCCATCAATGATGTTATTCATCATAAGGACGAGGAAAATTGGAATAACCGGTAAAATATATGATATATATCTTTGCTCCGCCGTCATAGTTTGAATTTCTTGTTGTAACAGCTTCCTTTCTTCCATAGTTTTACTCATTTCATCCAAAATAAGGTGAAGGTTTCCACCGACTTTTTTTTGAATTAATAACGTAGCAACAAATAGCTTGAATTCTCTATTATCTATTCTTTCTTCCATACTATTAAGGGCTGATTTAAACCCAACTCCTAACGAAAGCTCTTGAGCTAGCCTTTTAAATTCACCTCTAGCTGGTTCATTCACTTCTTGAGCTACCATTTGTATTCCCTGATTTAAGGTCATTCCTGATCGTGTGGAATTCGCTAGCAATCTGCATATTTCTGGTAATTGAGAAGCAAGTTGTTCCTTCATTTTATTTTTTCTAATAATAAACAATACTCTTCTGGCAGCTTCTACAATAAGACCTGACAGCACAATCGCTGTAAGAAAATCTATATTAAAAAAGGTTTGTAAGAACATTACAGTTCCCATAAAACCAACAATAATTGCTCCTATATATTCCGATGGAGTGAATGGCATATTAGCATCTCTCAATTTATTTCTTATCAGTTTTGCTGAATCTGTCTGATCAAAACGATCACCAAGCAAAACAATAATGCTTTTCCTGGCTTCACCTTCGTTATAGTAATCATTGATTTTCTTTTTCCATTCACGCTTCTCCTTTCGGTAACCTAAAAAAGAGTAGATAGCCAGGCAAAATACAACGACGGAGGCAACGACAAATGTTGCAATCATACTGACTCCTCCTGAACATGAGATGAGAATAAATCCTCTGTTAAGTCCACTCCAAATACTCTCAATTGCTCAAGGCATTTGGGAACATAGCCAGTAGCAGTAAAATAGCCTTCTATCGATCCGTCACCATTCATTCCTGTTCGCCTAAATACAAAAATATCTTTTATCTCATGTGAACCATCATTGTTTTCGACTACCTCTGATATTCCTACAATTTTTCTGGAACCATCGGTTAAACGGGTTTGTTGAACGATAATATCTAGCGCCCCGATAATATATTCCCGTATCACATGACTTGGAAGTTCCATTCCAGCCATGATAACCATAGCTTCCACTCTTCTTAACGCATCCATTGGTGAATTAGCATGAACGGTAGTAATGGAACCTTCATGTCCTGTATTCATGGCTTGAAGCATATCAAATGCCTCACCGCTTCGAACCTCTCCAACAATAATCCGATCTGGCCTCATTCGAAGAGAGTTTTTAACTAGAGTTCGAATACCTATTTCACCTTTCCCTTCCACATTGGCAGGACGAGATTCCATACCTACTACATTTTTACGATCCAGCTTCAATTCTGCAGAGTCTTCTATAGTAACTACTCGTTCCTCATAAGGAATGGAGTCGGCTACTACATTTAGCAATGTAGTTTTACCAGAGCCAGTTCCTCCAGAAATTAATGTGTTAAGTTTTGCTTTGACAACTCCATCCAGAAATCTAGCCATCGAATCATTAAGTGTTTGGAAATGTAAAAGGTCTTCCATTTTAAATGGGTCATCTCTAAATTTACGTATAGAAACGAGTGTCCCATCTAAACTTATGGGCGGAATAACCGCATTCACTCGGCTTCCATCTGGTAGACGCGCATCTACCATCGGGGAGCTCTCGTCAATTCTTCTTCCCAAAGGTGCTACAATTCTATCCACTATATGTCGGATATGTTCATCATTTCGAAAGGTTATTTCTGTTAGTTCCAACTTTCCATTTCGTTCAACAAAGACTTCTTCATACCCATTTATAAGTATCTCCGTTATACTGTTATCGTGAATGAGAGGTTCAAGTGGACCAAACCCAACTGATTCATCTAGAATTCTCGTGATTAGTAGTTCTTTGTCATGACGTGAAATAACTACTTTTTCTTCAGACATAAATTGAGAAACGATTTGTTCTATTTTCAATCGCATTTCGCCTTGAGATAACTGAGTCAATGCTTCTAAGTTCGTATCTCGAAGTAATCTAGCTTTGTAATGCTCTACTAGTTCATCTACAAACCTATTTTCGTATTCGTATGAATTTGGATTTTTTTGGACCATTTTTTCTTTCCGTTTTTCAAACAAGGACGACATCTTTAAAGCCTCCTATTTTAATAGCGATGTAGCAAATTTGTGTAAATCCTTAGCAAAAGGAATCAATTTTTTTTCGTTTGACGACCTCCGAACTGGTACTCCTTTATTAACAAAAGGCTGCAACCCTTTTATATCTCTTCTGATAGAGGTTGCTATCGGGAAATGAAGTAAGTTTTTTAAATCTTTTTTCTTTATTTCGTTATCTTTGCCTGTTTGATTGATTAAGATTTCCATACGTGAAGTTAATTCAATACCAAGACGTACGGATAGCTCCTCAAACTGCTTTAACGTTTTTAGTGCTGGTGTTTCTGGAAGTAAAATATAATAGATTCGGTCGGATTCTTCTAGTGCGGTAACAACTTTCTCGTTTATATCTGTAGGCAAATCAATAATCACAAAATCAAATGACCTTCTACATGTCCTTAAAACATTAGCAATAAATGAATCATCTAAAGTTTCGGCTACCTCAGCGTCGCATGGGCTAACTAACACTTCTAATTTTGAAAATTCTTCTGTTTGAGAAACATTTCGTATATGCGTTTCATTGAGCTCTGAAATAACAGGAAGCAAATCTGCAATGGAACGATTACTCTGAATGGATAGTAACTTTTCCATTCCACCAAACTGCATATTAAAGTCTATTAATACAACTTCTGAAGCTGATTCAAGCTTCAGTGTCTGAGCAAAACTTGCCGATAAGGCCGTCTTCCCAACTCCACCATTTCCACTATAAAAAGAGATTATATGACCTCTCCCTCTTCCTAATAGATGGGAAGATTGTTGATCATCAGACTCCTTTTTAGCCATATAGGTTTGTTGAATAGTAGGGAATCGACTAAGGAATAAGCTTAGTTCATCGGGATATACAAAAAACTCTTCCGTTCCTGCCCTTGTCACATCTCTAAGTAATGAGAAATCGGCCGATTGCGCGATAAAAATCACAAATGTGGATGGACTTGCTGATTTAATATATTGGATATTTTCTACAGCATTACCCGTTTCAGACTGAAGATATATCACCATATCCCTAGGTGTACGATTGACTTCTCTTATAACGTCATTGGGTGGTATCACACTTACTTGAACATGTTTACTTTCAATAGAATTTTTTATTTGATTTTGAATAGCTTCTTCATCACTCACCAATAATACGTCAAGATTTGTATTCATACTCTTACTCCTTAGGATATATATTAATCGTTTGATTCTTTCTTTTGACTATCATTATTACTATCTTCACTCTGTTCTTTGGAGTTTGATGAACCTGATTCTTGTTCATTACTAGTTGATTGTTCTTCACCCTCTTGCACTTTTACATTGGTGGCTTTTCCATCACGGCCAACATTGGCTTTGAGTACACGAATATGCTCTGCATAGTTCTGGATATGAATTAACTTAGGAGCTTGTTTAGCATTGACTTCAACTGCTACTCCGGCAAAGCTATCTTCATCTCCTTCTGCAAAAGCTACGGGCACATCCTTCATAAATACTTCTGTTACCTTTTCACCACTTCGTTCATCAGAAACAATGATATCTACTCTATCAAGCGCTTCAATAACTTGATCAAATTGAATTTTCTCTGAACGATAGAGAGCAACTAACCTATGGTTTTCATTCCTCAGATTTGATACAGGTTTTACCATATTAGAGGTAATCATATCCCCTTCATTTAAGGGGACGACAAGCACTTTATTTTGTAATTCTTGTTTGTCCGTAACGTGGGAATCAGTAACAAATTTATTTGGTATTTCCATTACAGTGATTTGAGACTCAGAAATTAACGATCGTGAAGGTATATTCCCTTCTGCTATGTACACTTCCGTCATACCTCCAAGTTCTGAGTTAAGTGATTTCACTTTGTCTAATACCAAATATCCTGCTATTGCTGCTAATGCAAATGCAATAACTAAAAAAATGATGGCACGTCTTTTCGATTCCAGCATACCAATTCCTCTTTCTACTAAAATAATTAGATTGTGATTCATAGTTCCTTTGGTCGAAATTAGTATGTATGTACCACCATTCGACACAATAAAACCATTAAATGGATATAATCTTATTTTTTTACAACATAAATCAAGTAAAATTGGACGTCAAATACATATTCGCATACATAAAGTACTACTTTTTTTAACATTTATTAGTTTTTATATAAAAACCAACCATACATATAAGTCTTTTTTCTTAATATA
Source organism: Pontibacillus yanchengensis (assembly GCF_009856295.1). NCBI lineage: Bacteria > Bacillati > Bacillota > Bacilli > Caryophanales > Bacillaceae > Pontibacillus > Pontibacillus yanchengensis. The sequence goes on from NZ_WMEU01000013.1 coordinate 12,553, forward strand.
AATCTATATATTATTTTTTTGATATCTATTTTTCATTAGGTAATAGGAATTAAAAACTATATATTACAAAACACACAACTTTAGTCTAGTTTATTTTAACAATGTAAAGTTTTTTGAATGTAAATAACCAATAAAATATATATAATTCAAGCCCCATATTTCCCACTTACTATATAAAGGTGGTTAATTACCTTGTACAATTTAACTAACTCAAACACTTCATAAAAAAACTCTATATAATAATAAAAACTGCTTCCTATTTGCCAGGAAGCAGTTTTTTTAACTTTGAAAATAATATATAGGGCGATTGTTTTTCTTACGAAGCATTTTTGCGGCAATTCTAGCACCACGTACATCATCGCTAATCAGTACGATATCTTTAGTGCAATCAAAAGTCTCTTTTAGCTCTCTTGGCAGGTAGGATAATGGTATGTTTTGTGCACTAGGGTATGGTTGATTGTGTGCTGATACATAGTCTCGCACATCTATAACACAATAACGATCGTTTGAAATTGTACTTTGGTCAACCTTTTTCAAGTACATATGAGGTAAGGATACATTGCGAACGAACCAAATCAATATGGCTGTTAAGGCAACGATGGCTATGATATACATTTTTGTCACTCTCCTTTATACGACTATCTCGCCAGTCCACCCTAGCATTCCGTCAGAAAGGTTTGAGACATGTTCGAATCCATATTGTTTTAAAAACAAGCAGGCATTCATGCTCCTCATTCCTACTCGACATACAATAACTAGCTCACGGTCTTCTGGTAAATGATTTATTGATTCTGGTATTTTCTGTAATGGTATATGCACAGCTCCTGGAATCATTCCCTGAGCCACTTCGTCGTCTTCTCTTACATCTACCACGTATATTGTATTATTCTGACTAAGCTTTGATTCAAGCTCTCCACCATTTATTTCATTAATATTGTACATTAAGGAATGCTCCTATTGTATTGTTTAGTATTAGATTCGATTTAAGGAATATAGGATAATTAATCCAAACAAAAGTCATTGCCCCTATTAAGCTCACTAATTCCAACCACCATGTTCTTATATTTAATAGCCTCTGTAGTAACAAATAAAGAAAAAAGGATAAAAATCAAATCGATTGAAACAAGAATAGTTGTGAAAAAGAAACAAAAAAAGAGTTCTTTAATCGAGAAATACTACACATGGGGTCACGATCTGAGATGAGTACATAACCATTAAGAGCTACAACAATAGAAAAAAGGAACGATGCCAAAATTGACGCACTCAAGACTTACAGGAAATGAATAACATTCCTCCTATAAGTTGAGGTCATGACCTCTCCCCCCCCTGTTTGAATTCTGCATTTTCTAATTTTAAATATTTTTGAACACAAGTCAATACATACGCTTAATGGTATGTATCCTTATCGTAATAATCAGGATTAATTCTTTTTATCAATAAAAAGACCCTCAGCCGCATATGGCTGAAGGTCTATTCATTCATTTAATTCGCCACAATATTTACAAGCTTCCCGGGAACTGCTATCACCTTACGAACTGTCTTACCTTCAATCCATTCTTGGATTGTTTCATCTTCTAGCGCCCGCTTTTCAAGTTCGTCTTTATCTGCATCTTTAGGGACACTCATTTTTGCTCGTACTTTCCCCATTACTTGAAGAACGATTTCAACTTCATCGTCTTCTAACTTGACTTCATCATAGTTAGGCCAAGCTTGGTAGCTGATTGTCCCTTTATGACCAAACACACTCCAAAGTTCTTCTGCAAGGTGAGGTGCTACTGGAGCGATTAGCTTAGCGAAACCTTCCGCATACTCTTTCGGTACCTCATCCACTTTATAAGCTTCATTTATGAAAACCATCATCTGAGAAATACCTGTGTTAAATCGAAGCTCTTCAAAATTCTCCGTTACTTTCTTAACCGTTTCATGGTAGGTACGTTCAAGGTCTGTGCTTTGACTATTTTCTACTACTTTAGCAGATTGTGTACCTTCATCTGTAAATAAACGCCATACACGATCCAAGAAACGACGAGCTCCATCAAGGCCATTTGTAGACCATGCTACAGCTGCCTCTAATGGTCCCATGAACATTTCATAAAGGCGAAGGGTATCCGCTCCATGAGTATGAACGATGTCATCAGGGTTTACAACATTCCCTTTTGATTTACTCATCTTTTCATTATTTTCGCCAAGAATCATGCCTTGGTTAAATAATTGCTGGAATGGTTCTTTCGTTGGTACTACGCCAATATCATACAGTACTTTGTGCCAAAAACGTGCATATAACAAGTGCAGCACAGCATGCTCGGCACCACCGATATAAATATCAACTGGTAGCCACTTTTCTAGCTTTTCTTTGTCAGCTACCTTTTGATCGTTATGAGGATCTACATAACGAAGGTAATACCAACAACTACCTGCCCACTGTGGCATGGTGTTTGTCTCGCGACGTCCTTTCATACCTGTTTCAGGGTCTGTAACTGTTACCCAGTCCTCGATATTGGCTAGTGGAGATTCACCTGTACCAGAAGGTTTGATTTCACTAGCTTTTGGTAGTTCTAGTGGAAGGTTTTCTTCTTTGACAGGAGACATTGATCCGTCTTCCCAATGAATAATAGGAATAGGCTCACCCCAATAACGTTGACGACTAAATAACCAATCACGTAGACGGTACGTTGTTTTTCTTGAACCTTTTCCTGTTTCCTCTAACCAATTGATCGCCTTTTCAATTGCTTCCTGCTTATCTAACCCATTTAAGAAATCAGAGTTGATGTGCTTACCTTCACCTGTATAGGCTTCTTTTTCTACATCTCCACCTTCTACAACAGCTTTGATTGGAAGGCCAAACGTTTGAGCGAATTCATAATCACGTTCGTCATGTGCTGGTACTGCCATAATGGCACCAGTACCATAAGTCATTAGAACATAATCGGCGATCCATACTTGCAGCTTTTCTCCATTAATCGGATTAATCGCATAAGCGCCAGTGAATACTCCTGTTTTTCCTTGTGCTAGATCAGTACGTTCTAGATCACTTTTCTTTTCTGCTTCATCTAAATAAGTATCAATTGCAGCTTGTTGTTCCTCTGTAACGATATCTTTCACAAGTGGATGTTCAGGAGCTAAAACAGCATACGTTGCACCGAATAATGTATCAGGACGAGTAGTAAAAGCGGTGAACGTGTGCTCGCTACCTTCAATATCAAAATACACTTCAGCACCTTCAGATTTACCAATCCAATTTCGCTGCATATCCTTAATGCTATCCGGCCAATCAAGCTCTTCTAGGTCATCTAGTAAACGGTCTGCATACTCTGTAATTTTTAGCATCCACTGCTTCATAGGTTTACGGATAACAGGGTGACCACCACGTTCACTCACACCATCGACCACTTCTTCATTTGCTAAAACGGTACCTAGTGCAGGACACCAATTTACAGGGACTTCATCAATATATGCCAGTCCTTGCTCATATAACTTAATGAAAATCCATTGCGTCCATTTGTAGTAATTTGGATCCGTTGTATTCACTTCACGATCCCAGTCGTATGAGAACCCAAGTGATTGGATCTGACGACGGAAGTTATCAATATTTTGCTTCGTAAATGCTTCTGGGTCATTTCCAGTGTCCAAGGCATACTGTTCTGCCGGAAGACCAAATGCGTCCCACCCCATTGGATGAAGGACTTCATACCCTTGCATTCGTTTCATGCGAGAAATGATATCTGTTGCTGTGTAACCTTCAGGGTGTCCTACGTGTAAACCTGCACCTGACGGATAAGGAAACATATCTAACGCATAAAATTTCTCTTTGTCACTATAAACGTCTGTTTTAAACGTTTTGTTCTCGTGCCAATAGTCTTGCCACTTCTTTTCGATTGATTTATGATCGTACGCCATACCCATTTACCTCCTCAATTTACCGAACTATATCGTTCATTTCTGTGCCATATAGAAAAAGCCTCTCATCCCTATATAAATAGGGACGAGAGGCTTATATATCCACCCGCGGTACCACCCAGGTTAGTGTCATGTACACTCACTCAAGCTCCTTAACGCGGAGAAACGGCAAATCCTACTGTACTTTCAAATTTGCAGCTCAAAGGCGAGTTCATAAAGTACAAGGATAGCTTTCACCTACCGCTATCTCTCTATAGCTCTTGTTCCTCTATTACTATTCCTTTATCAATGCTGTTCGACTTTCGGCACGTCATTTGTATTTCTTAATTCTAATGAAGCTATTTGCATTTGTCAAGTTTATTAAGGCAGTAGTAAAAGGGTTTAGAAATCTGTGATACATTACTGTAAATCTTGTTCATCGAGAATCATGTCATTCAAGCATTGAGAAACTTGTAAGTGCATACGATGAAGTTGTTCTTTTTGTTGATGATTAGCACTATGCATAAGCTTATCAATTTCATGTTCTAAGTCTTCTAATCCAAGTTGAGCTTGGGTATATTCTTCATTGATTTCGTAGCCCATTTTATTTGTTCTTTCTATTTGATCTCTTGCTGTTTCTAATTTTTCATTCACATCATTCATCATATTTTCTATGGATTGTCTTGTCGCCATCATTAATCACCTCATTTGTAATGTGTGCGTTCTAAGGCCTTGTAATGCATGGAAGTTTGTCTTTATTTTTGATTCCATTTGGTTTTCTTACATATATCTGTTGATATTTCATAATCCCACCCATTATCTTGAAGACTTGAGTTTGAGGTAAATTCCTTATTAGTAGTTATAAGAGGAAGGTTTCCGTTGCCTTCGACAGACTAAAGGTGGCGTGTCCTGCCGGCCCTACACGATGTAGGGTCTTTCGACGTGTCACACGATGACGATTTTAGTCGAACCTCCCCTTAATCATTCTACCTTCGGGGAAAACACCCTCAGGGGAATATCGCCTACCTCTTTCTCCAGCGGGAGTCTCCTTGTTCCCCGGCCACCTTTACTTTGTTGGGATGAACGGAAACATGACCATATAAGAGTGTCATGGGGATTTGGATATAATTCGTGTTTTGCTCTAATTACGCCAGTAACACTTACATGATGACTGGTATAACTAAATTATGCTAAATAAGAACCCACGCGGAAATCGATTTTTTTGATTTTACGGGGATTTCGATTGAATCGGACATATAGTTCAATAGTTGGGACTGAACAGCCAAAATATCTTTGATAAAAGCTCGTTTGCCACAAATAAAGGTCTTATATGTCGGTTAGGAGAGTCGCACTACGTTTGACCGCGGGGCGATCACAACATATCAGCATGGTTGGGCGAGAAACGGCGATACTCCCGCGGGAGAAAGAGGTTAGTGAGACCCCGGATGGCACGGGTTTTGTCTGAGGTGGCTCACCAGATCACCCGCAGGACGCGAGTTGTCTCCCACACCTACTCCTCTTTAAGTATCGGACCCACACCATATTATCTCCAACCCAAGTCTTCAAGATGATCCCTCGTTTCCTGAATAAATTTTCTCACCTTACACTAGTACTTGATAAATAAATTCAACTGATTTCCCCACACCTACATCCCTCCTCTTTGTAATAGAACTTAGTCGTGCTACAATGCAAGTTAGATTAAATTACAACACACAAGATAAAGGAGTTTCTTAATGGACAATCCATTTCCATATTCCTTTGGTCAAAAACGGTATCATTCGTGGAATTACCACTTAAAAAATACCTTTGGACATAAAGTGTTTAAAGTAGCCTTAGATGGTGGTTTCGACTGTCCAAATCGGGATGGTACTGTTGCCTACGGAGGCTGCACGTTTTGTTCAGCAGCTGGTAGTGGAGATTTCGCAGGAGATCGTGCAGAGGATTTAGAAGTACAATTTCATAAAATAAAAGACCAAATGCATCACAAATGGAAAGATGGTAAATATATGGCTTATTTCCAAGCCTTCACAAATACACATGCGCCAGTTGAAGTTCTTCGTGAGCGATATGAAAAAGTTCTTAAACAAGATGGTGTCGTAGGGTTATCTATTGGAACTAGACCTGATTGTCTTCCGGATGATGTTATTGAGTATTTAGCCGAATTAAATGAACGTGTTTATTTATGGGTAGAGTTAGGGCTGCAAACCATTCATGAACAAACCGCGTCCAAGATGAATCGCGCCCATGATTTCAAGACTTATGTTGAAGGAGTTACTAAACTTCGGAAACACGGAATTCGTGTTTGCTCTCATTTAATCAATGGATTGCCTGGTGAGGATTACGACATGATGATGGAATCAGCTCAGGCTGTCGCTCAATTAGACGTACAAGGTATAAAAATTCACCTTTTGCATTTATTAAAAGGAACACCTATGGTGAAGCAATACGAAAAAGGGGAACTGGAATTCTTAAATAAAGAAGACTATGTGAAACTTATCGTCGATCAGTTGGAAATCTTGCCTCCAGAAATGATTGTTCATCGTATAACAGGTGATGGTCCACCAGACTTATTAATCGGTCCTATGTGGAGTATGAATAAATGGGATGTTCTCAACAGCATTGATGCAGAGCTTGCAGAACGAAACAGTTGGCAAGGAAAATATTATAAAAAAGAGGCGAATCAACTACATGTTACAACGAATTCTTGATTATGCACACTTCCTATTAGAAGACTCCGTACAACAAGGTGATGTTGTGTTAGATGGCACAGCTGGAAATGGACATGATACGTTGTTCCTTAGTCAACTAGTAGGGGAGAACGGAGAGGTTCTTTCTTTTGATATACAGGAGCAGGCTATCCTCTCTACAGAACAAAAAATAAACGAAAACAATGTAAAAAATATAACACTAATTCAAGATAGTCACGATAAGCTGAAAAACTATATTCCGGAACCTTCAACTAGGCTGGGTGGCGCGATTTTCAATTTAGGCTACCTTCCTGGAAGTGATAAATCTATCGTAACCAAACCAGACACAACATTGACAGCTATCCAAAACACCCTAGACTTATTAAAACCACAAGGGCTGTTAGTCTTGGTTGTCTATCATGGTCATCATGGCGGACAAGAAGAGAAAGAAGCGCTTCTCAAGTACCTTTCAAAACTTGAACAAAAAGAATTCAGTGTATTGCGCTATGGTTTTGTAAACCAGGCAAATAACCCACCCTTCATTTTAGCTATTGAAAAGAAATAACCCGGGAGCCTTTTATTAGGCTAACCCGGGTTTTAGTTTGTGATATAGTTTGGTATTAAGGTAAAAGAATTTCGCCTTTAGTCCACTTTCATTCAGCAACTCTTTTACCATATAGTTAGCACCTTGGATGGACTGTACTTTACCATCTGCTAAGTACATCCCCACAAGGCCTTTTTGAACCATATGATGAAAAGAGGCATGCGGAAGATCATTCACGTGCTGTTTGGTTTGATCGATAAAATAAACAAATCGATTCTTCATATGATCTTCGTGCTCATAATACGAACAGAAATTTAAGTCTCCTTCATCTAAATCCTCTTGCTGATCAATGTAATAATCCAACAAAATATGTAGCCCTTGCATATAAGGAAAGTAGCTATGATAGACTTTCTGCGTGAGCTCTTCTGTCAAATGATCACTAAAAGCATAAGACACTAAACAAAAAATGCCTAGCGTAGAACCTGAACAAGCTGAAAATTCATACCAGCTCAAGTCATTCCATTTCTCAGCATGTTCATCAAACCAATTCTGTAACCTTGGAACGCGCTCTTCTAGAGTGACATGTTTATGTACCTGTAAATCACAATATAAAGCAGCTAGTTCCTGTGTATACGGCTTAATCGTTTCGTATTGATTCAGTTTAGATAAGGTATCTTGACATGTTTGCACTAATTCATGGAGATAATTGCCATCATCTTTCTCTTCTCGATAAGCATAGTAATCCTTAAGGTCCGCTCCAGGGTTTAATGCATCCAACATTGACTGATGAAGGCACCTGAAATCTTCTGGGTCCAAGGAGGTACTACGGTCACAAAGGTTGTCTAAGTAATCCGATATCGTTTGATATGCTACTATGAACCGAATGGCTTCTTTCCAATTTTTTTGGGAGAGGAGGGAATAAATAGAGCCTCCTTCACAATGAAACGTTTTGGCCTCAATCGAATTTAGCGCTTGCTGTCGTAGTTCTTGATTAGGTATTTGCTCGGCTCTTTTTTGCCAATAAGCTAATTCCTTGTTGGTATATGGGAATATTCTTCTATAAATCGTCGTCATTAAATGGATAGGTGTACTCGGGACAGACAAATGCCTAGCCTCCTTTTACGTTGCTTTAGGGGAATGAAGTTCTATAAATGCCTTAGCATATTGAAAGACTTTTTCCTTCTCTGGATCATTAAATATTTCATGATATAAATTTCCCCATTCTTTGTAACTTTTTTCTTCTATAGTTAAACTATCAAACCATTTTCTCGTGTTTCCTTTATCTACAATTTTATCATCTCCAGCTTGCATCACAAGGGTTGGCAAGTTTGGATAGCTATTTATTTTTTCAAAAGCGACTTTCATTCCTTTATTTAGTTCACTAAACCATTTTACAGAAACCTTCTTTAAAATCAATTCATCTTGTTCATCATTCGCTCTTACAATAGGGTCCCTTGTTACAAGTTCTGAAGACATTTTGCTTTTGAATTTTATTTTTGGTGCTAGTATATTCAATCCAGAAGCGATTACCTTTAAAGGCTTTGGTGGATTAAAGGTAAGCCCAAGGCTCGGTGAGGATAAAATCACTCTCTCAATAGGCAAGGTCTTTTCCTGAAGTGTTCGAATCACAGCTAATCCCCCCATGCTATGACCTAACAAGAAAATAGGTAATCCAAACGTATCAGCTTGTTCCACCCACTTTGAAATGGTAGCTACGTATTCTTGAAACGAGTCAATGTGGCCTTTCTTTCCATCATGTTCTCCATGAGCAGGCAAGTCGCCATATATACAATGGTACCCCTCATCACAAAAGCGGTTAGCAAGCCATTCATAGCGCCCCGAATGTTCAAAAGCACCATGTACAATTACAATCGTTGCCTTCGGTTGTTCTGCTAATATTTGTTTCATGTCAATCGCTTCCTTCCCCTAGAAATAGAAGATTTTGTTATACTATTTATAACACCATATGTTAAAGGAGGATTCAAATGATATACGAATACAAAGGAAAATTACCACACATTCATGATACGGCATACCTTGCCGATGATGTTGTCGTTACGGGTGATGTAACCATTGAGGAAGAAGTGAGCATTTGGTTTAAAACGGTGATTCGTGGTGACGTTGCCCCTGTACATATCGGAAAAAGAACTAACATTCAAGACCAAAGTCTTCTCCACCAAAGTCCCAACATGCCATTAATTATTGAAGAAGGAGTAACGGTAGGTCACCAAGCTATGATTCATTCATCCTATATTAAAAAGAATGCACTTATCGGAATGGGTTCTACCATATTAGACGGTGCAGAGATAGGGGAAGGAGCTTTTATTGGAGCAGGGAGTCTAGTTCCTCCCAATAAAAAAATTCCTCCACATACACTTGCATTTGGTCGACCTGCTAAAGTAATAAGAAATTTGACCGATGAAGATAGTAAGGAGATGGACCGAATCAGAACCGAATATGTAGAAAAAGGGCAATACTATAAATCCTTACAACGAAAGTAAAGAAAAGCGAAAGCGCCCGCCTAGCGACGTACAAACTGCCGACCACAGGGCATGGGTTGGTTCGATGTTGCTGCCTGAAGCTGTGCGCTGGAGCTAGACATGTAGAGCCAAAACTTATATTTTCTTTACTGAGAACATTAAGTGATTAATCTTCCTGCTATATCATTCATTACCTGGACAATCTAAACAAGGAGGTGCACCATAATCGATGTTAGGAACATTAACGATTAGTACAATCCTCATGAGTGCGATACTTATTGTCTTCTCCTTGTTCCAAAGGGTACAGCAGCCTTATAGAAAGCTATTAAAAGGGTATAGTTTATTATTTTTGATTTCTTCCTTAGCCTTAAGTACCATTACGCTTCAGCAAAACCAAAATATTTGGATGCCGACAGTCAAAAGTTGGTTTAGTTCAAATCAAGAGCACGTTACATCAAACAGTTTGAGTGCAGAAGAATTAGAGCCGATTGTGCCACTTATTGATCAGTATCATTTAGCAGATCAGATTCGGCTCTCAGCTCCTACCTCTAATCAGTATCCCGAGTTACCAAGAGGGTGCGAAGTCACATCATTAAGCATGTTGCTTCAATACCATGATAAAGATGTGGATAAGATGAACCTTGCCAAACAAGTTCCAAAGGATACTACACCATACAGTGAAAATGATGGCGAGGTATCATTTGGAAATCCGAATAAAGGATTTGTAGGCAGCATGTATAATCTAAGTAAACCAGGATATGGAGTTTACCATGAGCCGATAGCAAAACTTACTGCACAATACGTAAGCAAGGAACGTGTACATGATTTTAGCGGTGGCTCTTTTTTCCAAATCTTAGAGCAATTAAACGAAAAGCGTCCCGTCTGGGTTATTACAAATACTTTGTATAAGAAATTACCTGAAGAATACTTTGAAACATGGAATACAGCTCAAGGACAACAAAGTATCACAATGAAAGAACACTCCGTTTTAGTAACTGGATATGATAGTCAATCTATTTATTTTAATGACCCGTTATCTGGGCAAAAGAAAAAAGCACCCATTTCGGACTTCCGAGAAGCCTGGGTGCAAATGGGCAAGCAAGCGATCTCCATTAAGTAATGGATAGCTTGCTTGTTGATTTATCTTCTTCCATTAAGTCTTTCATGGAATATTTTCGTTCTACATAAATTTGATGCCAAAGCATGAACATGAGAACCGTCCAAATTTTACGGGAGTAATCAGCTTTCCCTTGTACATGATTTTCAAGCAATTGCATGATGACTTTTTTCTCAATCAAGTGGTCCGTTTCACTGTTCTGTATAAGCTGCTTAGCCCAATCATATAGTTCATCTTTTAACCAATGACGAATGGGAACAGGAAAGCCTAATTTCTTACGATCGAGTACATGGTCTGGAACAATTCCACGGGACGCTTTTCGTAAAATGGACTTCGTCGTCCCTTCTGCTATTTTCATATCTACGGGAAGCTCACGTGCCACATTAAATACTTCTTTATCTAAAAAAGGCACTCGTAGTTCAAGTGAATTCGCCATCGTCATTTTGTCTGCTTTCAACAGAATATCCCCACGAAGCCACGTCTGCATATCAATGTACTGCATTTGATTTACAGGATGATTTGATTCAACTTGGCTGTAAAGATCTGCTGTTAACGATTGATAGCTTGAATGCTGATGATAATCTTTCAGGATTGAATTTTTGTCAGCTTCTTCAAACATTTTCGCATTACCAATATAGCGATCCTTTAACGGAGTAGTTCCACGTTCTAAGAAACTTTTACCCTTCACGCCTTCAGGTAATATCTTCGCTACTCGACCTAACAAACTTTTAACAGTGCCTGGCATAGAATCAAACATTTTCAAGGATTCTGGTTCACGATAAATGTTATATCCACCGAACAGTTCATCTGCACCTTCACCCGATAAGACAACTGTTACATGCTTTCTTGCTTCACGGGCCACAAAGTACAATGGTACACATGCTGGGTCGGCCAGTGGATCATCCATGTGCCACATAATTTTTGGTAACTTTTGAATATATTCTTCAGGTGTAATAGTGTACGAAATATTTTCTACACCGAGTTTATCGGCAGTCTCTTTTGCTACATCCACCTCAGAATATCCATCTCGCTCAAACCCTACAGAAAAGGTCTTGATATTGGGATTAAATTCACGTGCCATCGCAACAATAATGGAGGAATCAATTCCACCTGACAAGAAAGATCCTACAGGTACATCACTTCGCATATGTACATTAACTGAATCATATAGGACATCCTGAATTTGCTTAATCCATTTCTGTTGTTCCCCTGATACCTGTGTAAACGTGGCATGAAAATAACGATGGAAGTCGATGGATTCGCTTGGTTTTTTAACGAAATAATATCCAGGCTCCACCTTATGTATGCCATCTGTTAGCGTCAATGGTTCGGGGACATATTGGAAACTTAAATAATGCTGTAATGCTTCCGTATTGACAAGCTCATTTTCCTGTAGAAGCGTAATACTTTTCTTCTCAGAAGCAAAATATGTCTCCCCATTTTGTTCACTATAAAATAACGGCTTTATGCCAAATGGATCACGTGCACCAAATAGGGTTTGTTCTTGCTTATCCCATATTAATATAGAGAACATGCCACGCAAGTAGGAAAAAGCTTGTTCCCGTTGATCACTGAACATCACCGCAATGACTTCCGTATCAGATTCTGTTTCAAACGTGTACCCCTTTTTTTGAAGAGACTCACGTAATTCAACATAGTTGTAAATTTCACCATTAAAAACCATCCAATACCGTTCATCCTCATAACTTAGCGGTTGATGGCCACTCTCAATATCTATTATACTTAATCGACGAAAACCGAAGGATACATGTTCATCATGGTAATATCCCTCATCATCTGGTCCTCGATGGGTAATAATATCATTTCTTTGTTTAAATCTCTGCTTCCCCTCTTCATCTAAAGGAGAAGGCATATGTCGTATAACTCCAATAAAACCACACATACGAAGGATCCTCTCTTTCTGGTCACATTCCTGTTTAAGTTTACCACAAAAGCATTATGTGGGAAAACAAAGTTATAACAAACTAGAGCGAAAGTGCCTATTTTTAAGTGGTACGAATAGCTAAAAAATATCTAGGTTCTATACTTTCAGTAGGTACTTTAAAGCTAGACTTTATCCCTTCCTAATCAAGTCCTTTCATTAAACATTTTTCCCATATAAAAAACTGACCTTCCAAAAGAAGAGGTCAGTTTTGAGTTTATTTCCTTACTTGTTCCATTAATTCTGAAGCTTTATCGGTTTTTTCCCATGGGAATTCTACATCTGTACGACCAAAGTGACCGAATGCTGCCGTATCTTTATATATAGGGCGGCGCAGATCAAGCATTTTAATAATACCAGCTGGACGTAGGTCGAAGATGTTTCGAACAGCTTCTACCAAGGCTTCCTCAGATACCTTACCTGAGCCAAACGTATTAATAGAAATGGATACAGGTTGAGCAACTCCAATGGCGTAAGCAAGCTGGACTTCACAAGAATCCGCAAGTTCAGCTGCTACTATATTTTTAGCTACATAGCGCGCGGCATAGGCTGCAGAACGGTCTACTTTGGTAGCGTCTTTACCACTAAAAGCACCACCACCATGACGAGCATATCCACCGTACGTATCTACGATAATTTTCCGCCCTGTAAGACCTGCATCTCCTTGAGGTCCACCAATTACAAAACGGCCCGTTGGATTGATGTAATATTTTGTTTTGTCATCTAATAATTCTTTTGGAACAATGGGATTGATTACCTGTTCTTTAAGATCTTCTGTAATTTGTTCTAATGTGATTTCCGGATGATGCTGGGTAGAAATGACGATGGTATCAATTCGAAGTGGTTGATTGTTTTCATCATATTCCACTGTTACCTGCGTTTTTCCATCTGGACGTAAGTATTCTAGTGTTTCATCCTTACGAACATCGGATAATCGTTTGGCTAATTTATGAGCTAGAGAAATTGGTAATGGCATATATTCAGGTGTCTCATTACTAGCATATCCAAACATAAGACCCTGGTCTCCAGCCCCAATATTTTCAATTTCCTTGTCCGTCATTTGACCTTCACGAGTTTCATATGATTCGTTTACCCCTTGTGCTATATCAGCTGATTGCTCATCAATAGCAGTCAATACAGCACAAGTTTCAGCATCAAAGCCGAATTTTGCTCTCGTGTAGCCAATCTCTTTAATGGTATCTCGCACAATGGATTGAATATCAACGTAGGTATTCGTTGAAATTTCACCGGAAACCAATACTAAGCCTGTGGTTACAGTTGTTTCACAAGCAACTCGTGCATTTGGGTCATTTTTTAATATTTCATCTAAAATCGCATCAGAAATTTGGTCACAAATTTTGTCTGGATGTCCTTCTGTAACAGATTCTGATGTGAATAAGCGGCGATTTGCAGCCATCCCCTCAAACTCCTCCTTTAAAACAATGAATTGACACGGAACTCATCACCCAGCTGACTTTATAAGAAACAAACCTTTATTTCTTCCTTACTCTACTAAGTAACAGTAGCTATCAAACCTAGATATAATGAATAATAATATAATCGTTTGGTAAACAATGTGCATATATAAAAAGAAGCAGAAAGTGTAAACATTACTTAAAGAAGTCTTTAAATAATGCATGTGCATTTTTGCATTAGAAAAATACGACGTCTCACTATTCCAGTAAAAGTCGTTACCTTTTTTATTACAATATTCCTTTAAGAAAGGGAACTTTTCTAAAGTAAAATAAAAAATCCTTTCCCGTTACTGAGCAAAGGGAAAGGGTCCTTTCGCTCTTATCGTTCAAGGTCAATACCTTGCATCAGGTTAGCACCATTTCACTATATGCAGTGACGGTTGCTGGGTTTCCTTGGGCCTGTCCCTCCACCAACTCAGGATAAGATAGTTTCCGTTCGCGAACAATCATAACGTTTTGGACCTGGTATGTCAACTAGTGTGGGGATTTTCCCGGGAGATACAAAGCAAAACACCACTAGCTAAAGCCAATATTCAAATCAATGTAAACATAAAGTTTGAATTATATAAATAGTGTGGACTAATGAGATAAATGTGTTATACTATTCTTACATTAAAAACGACTTGTGACTCTCATCATTTTTATGTTTGTATTATTTTAGAGTCCACTCAGTTTTTACCTTTATTTGCTTTTTCTCGTCTTCATGACGATGTTCCCATTATTTTAAAAAGGCAGGTTTTGTTCGATGAGTACGGTAAATCAAAAGTCAAAGCTGACTGATCTGTTTGTACAGGAAACAGTTATGAAAAACCTTTCTGTCGCAGAATTAGTAGAAAAAATATTGTTTCGTAAGGAAGGGCGACTAACAGCAACAGGAGCCATCCAGGCGGAAACAGGTCGATACACAGGCCGCTCCCCTAAGGATAAATTTATCGTAGAAGATGAAACCTCCGAGGAGGAGGTTGATTGGGGTAGTGTGAATCAGCCTATTTCTGAGGCAGTTTTCGAAGGTTTATACGAAAAAGTAATGCACCATCTCGGAGCTCAGGATGAGATTTATTCCTTTAAAGGGTTTGCTGGTGCTGATGAGCAATATCGCCTGCCCATTCATGTCCTAACTGAATTTGCATGGCATAATCTTTTCGCACAACAATTATTCATTCGTCCAACGGATGAGGAACTTGCCAATCATGAAACCGCATTCACCGTTGTGTCTGCTCCTACTTTCAAAGCAGATCCAGCAGTTGATGGTACTCATTCTGAAGCATTTATCATGGTTTCCTTTAAACACCGTATCGTGTTAATAGGTGGTACCGAGTATGCAGGAGAAATCAAGAAATCCATTTTCTCTGTCATGAACTATTTACTACCTCAACAAGATGTACTACCAATGCACTGTTCTGCCAACGTTGGGCAAGAGGGTGACGTTGCTTTGTTCTTTGGTCTATCTGGAACAGGAAAGACTACTTTATCAGCCGATTCGCACCGTCGCTTAATAGGCGATGATGAACACGCTTGGTCGAATCGTGGAGTCTTCAATATCGAAGGCGGTTGCTACGCAAAGTGTGTGAGCTTAAGTCGAGAAAAAGAACCACAGATTTATGATGCCATTCGATTCGGCTCAGTCCTTGAGAATGTTGTCCTCGATGAAGAAACAAGAGAACCTGATTACGAAAATACATCTTTAACAGAAAACACACGTGCTGCTTATCCGATTGAAAATATCGATAACATAGTTCAGCCAAGTATTGCTGGACATCCAAACACAATTGTGTTCTTAACAGCTGATGCTTTCGGGGTACTGCCACCGATCAGTAAGCTAACAAAAGAACAAGCTATGTATCACTTTTTAAGTGGATACACAAGTAAACTAGCTGGAACAGAACGAGGTGTGACATCCCCTCAAGCTACTTTCTCAACTTGTTTTGGTTCCCCATTTTTACCATTACATGCTTCCACATATGCGGAGATGTTAGGTGAAAAAATCGATCAGTTTGATGCAAATGTGTACCTAGTTAATACAGGGTGGACTGGTGGAGCATATGGAGAAGGAAGTCGAATGAAGCTTTCTTATACCCGTGCTATGATTCAAGCTGCTCTAGAAGGTGAATTAAATTCCAGCGAGACTGTAATAGACGACATCTTCGGTCTTAATATCCCTACACATTGTCCTGGTGTTCCAGATGATGTATTAATTCCGAAGAAAACATGGAAGAATGAATCAGACTACCAAGAAAAAGCAAAACATTTAGCTAAGAAATTCCATGAGAATTTCAACAAATTTGATGGGGTTAGCCAAAAAATTCGTAACGCTGGCCCAACATATAAGTAACACCAAATTTACTCCCTCATCTCCTTTATATAAAATGGCTAGCCCAAAAAAGGGTTAGCCATTTTTTATTCTTTAAGCCATTCTGCTAGCTGTTTCACGGTACGTCGATTAATGGCTGGAGGAAAATAATGATCAAGATTATGAAAAATCCAACTCGTCACAGGCTTCCCCTGTCGCTGCAGCACGTCTTCTAGCTTTTCAGAATGTTCCACCGATACATTTTGGTCATGCGCTCCATGGATAAGGAGAACAGGACTCTCGATCTCATCCATTTTAGATAAAGGCGTTCGTTGTTCATATCGCTCTGGGTATTTATTAGGTGTACCTCCTACGACTCGCTTCAACATCCTACGAAGGTCTTCACGCTCCCAATACGTAAGCTCGATATCACTTACTCCACCCCAGCATACAACTTTGTGAATATTAGGAACCTCCAAAGCCGTCCAGAGTGCCATAACCCCACCTCTTGAAAAGCCAAACACATTGACCTCTCCATTAACTTGAGGGTGATTAAAAAGAAGCCTAGCTCCATTATGACCATCTAAGCGGTCCCGTAGTGCAAAGTCTTCGCTCCCTTCCCCTCCCATATTACCTCGATAACAGGGAGCAAATACTACAAATCCATAGGAAGCAAATTGAATGATTCGACCTATTCGAACCTTTCCAACATTCTTAATCCCCCCACGTAGATAAAGAAAACCAGGATATTGCTCCCCATCATTGGGCTCTACCATAAAACCCTTCACTTGTAACCCATCACTCCAATATGTAACAAGCGATACCGTTAACCTGGGATGAGGAGATGGGTAGCGTTGCTTTGAAATAATTGTAGCGTCTTTCATAACTATACTTCCTTTCTAGGCAATCACACATTTTGCACAAGAGCATAAGCTATCATAGCTTTTGATACTTATCTTACAGGAGGATGACCTCGAATGAAAAAAATGCGTCTGCTTCTATATTTTTCGTTAGCTCTGATGGTTCTATTCCCACTCGCATCTTGTGGCAATGAACCAACAAATATTCGAGTAGCCGAAGTAACACGGTCCATATTTTACGCCCCTCAATATGTAGCATTAGAAAAAGGTTTCTTTGAAGAAGAAGGATTATCCGTGGATTTGAAGACGACATGGGGTGGTGACAAAACAATGACCAGCTTATTGTCAGATGGTGCTGACGTAGCCCTTGTAGGCTCTGAAACATCTATTTACGTGTATGCAAGAGGTGCAAGTGATCCCGTTATCAACTTTGCTCAGCTCACCCAAACAGATGGTACATTCCTCGTTGCAAGGGAAGAACAGCTTGATTTCGAATGGGAGGACCTAAACGACAGTACCTTCCTAGGTCAGCGTAAAGGTGGTATGCCTCAAATGGTTGGAGAATATGTGTTGAAGCAAAAAGGGATTGACCCTCAAAATGATTTAAATTTAATCCAGAATGTAGAATTTGCCAATATCCCAAGTGCCTTTGCCTCAGGTACAGGAGACTACGTTCAGCTATTTGAACCAACAGCAAGTATTTTTGAAAGAGAAGGTAAAGGGCATATTGTAGCTTCATTTGGAACAGAATCTGGTCATGTACCTTACACTGTTTTTATGGCAAAGGATAGTTTTATAAACGAAAACAAAGCAGATATGGAAAAATTCACTCGTGCGCTATACAAAGCACAGAACTGGGTGGAAGACCATAGTGCCGGAGAAATAGCAGATGTTATCCAACCATATTTTGAAGATACAGAACCTAAATTAATTGAAACAGTGGTGGATCGCTATAAAAGCCAAGGTTCTTATGCACTAGACCCAATACTAGATCAAGATGAATGGAACAACTTGAAAGACATTATGGATGCAGCAGGAGAGCTTCCTAAAGATGTAGATCATTCGACGTTAGTAAATACAGAAATAGCCGAGAAGATTATAAATGAATAAGGGGGGAGAATCATGGGTTTCCTTACCTTAGAAAATATTTCTCATCAATACTTCACTACTTCGAGCTATACAAAGGCTATAGAAGATATAAACCTTACTATTGAAGAAGGAGATTTTGTATCATTTCTAGGACCAAGTGGGTGCGGAAAATCCACGATTCTCTCCATTGTATCTGGATTAATAGCACCTACAGAAGGTAACGTATTTGTTAATGGTTCTCCTATTTCCAAACAATCAACAACCATTGGTTATATGCTCCAAGAAGATTATTTGTTTCCGTGGAAAACCATCCAACAAAATGTATTACTAGGTCCACATATCCAACGAAATGTTACGCAAGAGATAGAGGCAAAAGCCATTCATATTTTAGAAGATATGGGGCTAGGCAAGGTTGTGACGGATTATCCTTCCCAACTTTCTGGTGGAATGCGCCAAAGAGCAGCATTGGCAAGGACACTCATCACAAACCCGCACATTTTCTTGTTGGATGAACCATTCTCAGCTCTTGATTATCAAACTAAATTAAAACTAGAGAACTTAGTGGCTAATACATTAAAAAAGTACAACAAAACGTCCCTACTCGTTACGCACGATATTGGAGAAGCCATTGCTATGAGCGATTGCATCTATTTGCTTAGTGCCAATCCTGGAAAAGTAGCAGCAACGTTTCACGTACCCAGTCATTTAAAATCGCTAGACCCTTTTGATGCCAGGCAAGACGCTGACTTTAATGAATTGTTCCAAGAAATATGGAAGGAGTTGAATGCGCTTGAACACAACTCCTAAACAAGATCAACAACGATTTGAACATCACCTAAAACAGCTTCAGAAGGAGAAAAAGCACGTTTGGGCATGGCAGTTCGTTATATTCATTGTATTTTTTTCTATATGGGAATTATCAAGCCAATTGCAATGGATTGATCCATTACTTTTCAGTTCTCCATCAAGTATTGCCGATTTACTCTTCCAAAAAGTATCAGATGGATCCATCTTTTTGCACTTACGTGTGACATTACTCGAAACGATAGCAGGATTTATAATTGGAACTTTTATTGGGATTTTTCTTGCAGCAGTTTTATGGTGGTCCCCCCGTTTTTCAAAAATTATTGACCCTTATTTGGTTATTCTGAATGCAATGCCTAAAGTTGCACTCGGACCTATTATTATTGTGGCACTTGGGCCAGGTTATGTATCGATCATTGCAATGGGAGCAATTATCTCCGTTATTATCACGACCATCGTTGTATATTCAGCCTTTCAAGGTGTCGATGAAAACTATTTGAAGGTGCTAAATAGCTTTGGGGCAAGTCGTTACCAATGCTTTAATGAAGCAGTGTTACCCGCTTCCTTTTCTACAATCATCTCCACCTTTAAAGTGAATGTTGGTCTTTCATGGGTTGGAGTTATCGTAGGAGAATTTCTTGTTTCTCAAAAAGGATTGGGGTATCTCATCATCTATGGTTTCCAAGTTTTTGACTTCACGTTAGTCTTATCCAGCTTAATGTTGATTGCCTTGTGTGCTGCCATAATGTATCAAGCTGTAGATCGGTTGGAACGAAAGCTTATTAAGAACTCTAAATAAGAACAAAAGCTCGGGGCGCCCGTTTAGCGACATATATGCTGCGCCCACACGTCGTGGGTTGGTTCGATGTTGCTGCACGATGCAGCGATCTTAATCGAACTTCCCCTTAGTCAGTAGGAGATAAAGGAAACACGAAAATATGCGTGATTCGATGTTAAAGAGTTAATTTTCTTTCATAGAGTAATGTGGTAGAGCTTAACATTCTCTTTAGTAATAAAAAGCCCAGTTGCTTATTAGAGCAACTGAGCTTTCTTTAAGTATTTGAGGCTATGAGGTAACACAGCATCCTTCATCATAAAACTAAACGAAGAATCTCGCTGAATTGAAGAAGGGAGCTCACTTAAGCATACTGGACCCTTCGTTTCATAGTAATTTGGTTGAGAAGTAAGATCCTCGATATGTGCAAAGTAAATATTCTTGATAATGCATCCACCCTTACCATCAACATAATATTGCCCTATATAGGTGAGGTCTTCAACAACTCCTCCTGTCTCTTCCATAACTTCTCTTTTTGCTGCCTCTTCAGGCGTTTCTCCTTCTTCTACTTTACCTCCAGGAAACTCCAAACCACGATCTTTGTGTTCGGTTAACAGCCATTTCTCTTTATATCGACTAATTACCCAGACGTGCTTAGGGGAGGTAGAAAAAGGGTGATCACTAAATGATAATTTTACTTCATTGTTGTAAAAATCATAAAAGGTAAACAATCCTAATCAACTGCCTTTAATGCTTCATTTCCTATTCCATTACTTATGGTTCACGCTAACCATTTTCCATTGATCATTTTCATATGCAAATTCAATCTCAATGGTATAATTCCCATGCATCTCACTTTGATTCTCTTGAATAACCATAACATGTTGGTTGCCTAATTGCTTTGTTTGGTATTCTTTTTCTTTATTGAACCAAGGTGGTGTTTCAGTTGGAATGATATACAGTCCATTATTATACTCTTTATAATAAAAATCAACATATTCCTTTGCAAGAGCAGTTGTGCTTATGGATTTAAATGATTGTATAAGTTCATTTTTGGAATCATATGCTTTAACCTTATTATTAGGTCCAGCCTCTTGTACAAGTTTATTCATAAATTGATTTGTACGTTTCGCAATGATTTTATGAGAAATTGTAGTCATTCTCTTAGATTCTGTTGAAACATTGTTGGCCAATACAGGTTGTTCTGCTTTCATCTCCGTTTTCTGCATTGAGGTTGTAGTACGTTCAATATGGTCAGTGCCTTTAGCAGTATCATTTGCATGAATAGAATACGTACTTTGAGGCATTGATAGCATTATAATGGAAATGATTACCCATAAAAGTCCTGATGTTTTTCTCATAACTGACCTACTCATATTGTCTCCCCCTTAAATCTGTGATGTTCTAGTTATATACTTCCTTTTCTGGATAGTAGATAAACATTAAAAAAATTGTGATTTACATGCCCATAAAGTAGGAAGAGACCATTTTGTACAAAAAATTCTCTCTATAGCTATAGCTGTTGATACTCCATAATCGCCCCATTATCTTGAAGACTTGAATTCGAGATAATCTGGGTAAGAGAAATGTTTCCGTTGTATTATTTAGAGAAAAGATGGGCCTGGAAATAGCTCGCTTTCCTGCGGCCCTACAGGATGTAGGGTCGTTCGACGTTGTCACACGATGTGACGGTTTGAGTCGAACTTCATCTGGATCGATTCGTCTCCTCGGGCCAAAATGCGGCCCTGTGGGGTCTCGACACATCCGTTTTTCCGCGGGAGTCTCGCCATTTCCAGGCCCATCTTTGCATTCGTTTGGTTTAACGGAAACATCGCCATTTGTTGTGGGTGTACACAAATGATATACGTTCTTCGTTAGGCAAATACATATCTTTTTGTGACAAAACACATTTTATTAAAAGATATCTTGGTTGTTCTGCAAAGCATGAAACATATAGTCCCACCACCTTTATTCTAACTAAATCTACGGGTACATCGCTCTTTCTGTACGATCACCAAATTTATCTCGATTTCAAGCATTCCAGATTATGCCTCGTTTGTTGAATAACTCTTCTATCAAATTTCCTGATTAACATATGACAACTTACTATCTCCTAAATGATGAAAAACCCCTTCAGCTAAGCCAAAGGGTCTTCTTCTCCATACACGGTTCCTTCTTGTTCGTCATCTGTCATACCAATTTCCTTGATAAATTTTCTCGTTTCTTCGTCACCAAATTCATAGATCATCTGGTAAGCCTTTCTCATATTGGAGTCATATTCATCATTATCCATATCTTGGGAGTAATGACGATACGGTACATGAGCCCTCCAAAATGATCGCTCATCTGAATCGAATACTTCATTCAAAACTTGACGTAGTCGGAACATGTCCTCTTCAGTAGCTTCTATCTTAAATACGTCATTGTTCCCATCTCGAAGCTGTGATATTTCACGACTTCCTAAATTAACATAAAAAGCTTTCTTCTTATCATCCATAACATCACCCTCCTTCCTTTACTTTTTCACTCTTTTTCGTAATTATGAACAACTTTCAAAAATAACTGCATAATGTAATGAACAAAGAGAAGCTATAAAAAAGAACGGAAGGGACGAGTGAGATGAAATTCGCTGATAATTTATACGAGTTATATAACAAACATTTCTCTGAGAAAGATTACTTACCTATTTTTACAAACTCTGTTATTGAACAGTTAGACAAGAATGACTTACTGCATATCTTAAGTGAATGCAGCAAAGAAGAATTACAAACAATCGTATCCACATTCGTATTGAATGAAATAGAAAGTCGAGACCAGAAGATAATCTCTTTACCATCATCACAACAAGATAAACACAACAAATCACCCATTCAATTCAAAGCGTAAAAAATATGTAAGTGCATAGAAAGCTTATATCCAATCCTAAGTATCTTTTCTAACCTATCTTGTTCCCTCTAATAACATCAATCTGCAACAAATCCTCAACTAAAAGCGCAGTGTAGGTGCTGCTGCACAGGACCGAGGTTGGTTCGATATGGCTACGTGATACAACAGGTTTAATCGAACCTCCTCTAAAACTGTAGGAGATAGAGGGAATATGAAAACATGAGAGTAGCTTATCGTATGGACACTGGGCTACATATGTAAGCACAGAAATTATGGTTGCTCAGAAACGCTCGGGCAGTATTGCTCAACACTTTGCTTTACCATTTCATGAGGTGTACAACCCCAAATTTTATTTTAAAAAAGTCCCAATCCTCCTTAAGGAAGATTGGGACAAGTTCTGCAATAATTGCTTTGTTCGTTTAATTTATAGGTCATGCAACAGAATTTTCGCATTCTAGTTCCATTTTTAAGACAATCTTGTTGTTGAAAATAAGATAACGGATTTCGTTTTTCTCCGAATGCTTCCCCTTCTAGTGATTGAACTAGATAGTGAAAATCCTGTTGAATGTGCTGATGATTTTCCAATGTGAATTCAGGATAAAATAGTTCATAAAACCAAAAGATATAGATAGCAAGATTTTCCCACATTGTTTTCATAGGTAATTTGGAAACTTGCTGAACATTTGCAAATACAGGGCGCACGATAGTAGAGAATATTTCTTCAGCTATATCATGAACCCAGTCCTCTCTTGAGTGTTGTCCAGGTGAAGTAACACTTTCATGATTTCCCTTAAACTTCGGAAACCAATTCTTATCCTCATCGACTCGAATCAATTGTAACTGCTTTTTGTCAAGTACTGGTGCTTTATCAAATGCAGACATAGGAACAAGAATACCTGTCACAATATAATAAGCAAAACGCTTGGTAAGGATGGAAGCTGTAGCGACATAATCTTCAGATTGTAAAAAAGAATGAAGATGATCTAATACTTCCTTTACTCCTTCCTTCTTTTCTAATTTCGAAAATGGGATGACTTCATAGTGTGCCCAATGACTATATGCTTCTGGGTTGTAATAGCGAAAATGATCATCTAACAGTTGAACTTCCTCTTGTGTGAAAGCCTTGATCAATACCCTCACCCACTTTGCTGAAGAATGCAACGACCTCTTCCGTGTGGAATACACATTGGTGTACCAAAAATAGGATCACTTGTAACGTTGCAGTTCATTTGGAATACATCACGCACGAATTGACACGTTACCACATGTTCTGGACGCCCTTGTGCATAAATAGATTGATCTTTAAGAGCAACTATATGATGAGCATAGCGTGCAGCAAGATTTAAATCGTGAAGCACCATTACAACGGTTCGGCCATCTTGTTCATTTAATTCAAAAAGCAAATCTAAAATTTCTATTTGATACGTCATGTCCAGATACGTTGTAGGCTCATCTAACAAGATAATATCTGTATCTTGAGCTAGTGTCATTGCAATCCACGCACGCTGACGTTGACCACCAGATAAAGAATCAACAGAACGTTCTTTAAATTCCTGCATATTGGTCGCATCAAGCGCACTTTCTACCGCTTCCTCATCTTCTTTTGACCACTGCTTAAACCAGCTTTGATAAGGGTACCTACCTTGTTTAACTAATTGTAATACAGTTAAGCCTTCTGGCGTTACGGGACTCTGAGGTAGAATGGCCATTTTCTGTGCCACATCTTTTGTAGAAAGTTTAGCAATCGCTTCACCGTCAAGGATAACGCCACCCTCTTGCGGTTTTAACAATCTAGCCATCGAGCGCAGTAAAGTTGATTTCCCACAACCATTACTTCCTACTAAAACTGTCACTTCCCCTTCTGGTATATCAATATCTAATGAATTAATGATTGTATTTTCACCGTAAGCTAATGTTAATTCTTTTGTTTGTAATGAAGACATGTCAATCTCTCCTTTAGGAGCGCTTATTTTTTAAACAATAAGTAAATAAAGTAAGGTGCACCAATCGTTGCAGTGAAAACCCCAGCTGGAACTTCTATAGGTAAAAATAGCGTTCTCCCAATTAAGTCTGCACCTACAACTAGGATTCCACCAATTAAAGCTGAAATGGGAATCAATGCACCATATGACGCTCCTACTAATCTTCTGGCAATATGAGGTGCCATTAATCCTACAAAACCAATACCACCTGCAACGGATACGGATACTCCAGCAAGTGCTGTACTAACTACAATAAACAATAGACGATCTCGTTGTATGTGAGAACCAACTCCTGAAGCTAATTCATCGCCTAATTCTTGCACATTAATACGTCTGGCAATCAATAACGCTAGTATCACTAAACCTACTATCGCAGGAATAATGACTTTCACCTGATCCCAGTTCGTGCCATAAACACTCCCTGTTAACCAAAGATTGGCGTCAGCGGCACGATAGATTGGACCTAAAATCATGAACAAATTCGTTAATGCGTCCATTAATGTTGCAAGTCCAATACCAATCAAAACGAGTCTGATTGGTGTTGTACCACTTTTTAGAGATAAGGCATACACGATTAGTCCAATGACCATCGCCCCTATAAAAGCAGCAACTGGTTGCCAATGAATACTTACGGTTAAAGCATCATTCTCATCACTGAAAATGGTAAGAAAGGTTACAACAGCTACCGAGCCACCACTTGTAATACCAATGATATCTGGTGAGGCCAACGGATTGCGTATCATCCCTTGTAAAATAGCTCCACTTACAGCCAAGCCAATTCCTACAAATAAGGCAATTAGAATTCGTGGCAATCGTAGAATTTGAACAATGTATGCATTCCCACCTTCTCCACTACCAAACAGAATTTGAATGACTTCTAGCGGAGAGATGAGAACTTGACCTAATGATGTAGAGGCCAAGCATAAAAGCAGCGTGACAATAACGAAAACACTTGTATATTTAATCGATTTTTTATCGAAAAAGAATGAAATATGGTCTTTTTTTGTTCGAAAGGGGATGTATTTACTCATGTAGATTTAAGCCCCTTTCTTGCTATATAGATAAAGAATGGAGTACCAATGATAGCTGTCATAATTCCGACTGGTACTTCCTCTGGCATGATAACATATCGTGCGGAAATATCTGCAGCAGTTAACAATACCGCACCTAACACCCCGCAATACGGAATCAACCAGCGTTGGTCATAGCCAACGAGGCTTCGGGCAAAATGAGGTACAACGATACCAATAAAACCAATTGGACCAGCTATCGCCACGGAACCTCCAGCTAACAATACAACAATAATTCCAGCTAGCGCTTTGATCCAAGCCGTTTTCTGACCCAAGCCAGTGGCTACATCTTCCCCCATCGTTAATATATTGATATGCCGGCTAATAAGGAAAGCCAACACCCATGCCACCAATATATATGGAAAAATGTCGACTAAATCATCCATGCTTCTACCTTGCACGGAACCAGCTAACCAAAATAATACCTCATCTAATGCCTTCTCATTTAAAACTAGAATACCTTGAGTAAAAGATGAAAACAGACCAGCAATAGCGGCTCCTGCCAAAGTCAATCTAACTGGCGTTAATCCTTCTTTTCCTATTGCTCCTATGAAATAAACGAGTCCTGCAGCAAATGCTGCTCCAATAAAGGAAACCCATGATAGCATTCCTAGTGACAGAGTTTGGGAAAATGATACGGCTAGCACCACAAAAAAAGATGCACCGGCGTTTACGCCAAATATTCCCGGAGATGCTAGTGGGTTTCTAGTCAAAGCCTGCATAAGTACACCTGCTACACCTAATGAAGCACCTACGCAGGTAGCGATTAAGGCTCTAGGTAAACGATGATTTCTTATAACAATATATGCGTTCTCTTGTGTATTATTGGTTGTAAATGCTGTTATGGCATCTCCAATCGTTGTATCTGTATATCCTAGAACGACGCTCAATCCCATACAAACGAGCATGAGAATGAAGCTAAACGCTAAACCAAATCCTTTTGACATATGTGATTGGAACAACATATTGACGTACTCCTAACCTACTAACTTCCCTATTAAAATGTTTCCCTCTTTAAGTCTATGACTCTGTAAAGCGCATGTCAACGATTTTGAGAATCATTTTCATCTATAATTGAAATGAATTCTCAATTACTTCTTGACGTTTCATCCCAATCAGGGTATTCTGTTATTTGTAATGCTAATGAGAATCATATTCAATTAGGGGGAAAATCATGAAACATATTAATTCAAAGAAATTTATACTTACTCTTATGCTTGTGATGGCAATGGCCATTCTTGGAGCATGTGGCTCTTCAGATTCAGAAGGTTCCTCTTCTGACGAAGGATCTTCAAATAACGATGAAAACCAAGAGGCTTCTTCAAATGAGAACGAAAACTCTGAAGACAGTTCATCCAGCAACTTTGAACCATATACAGTAAAACATGCTATGGGCGAGACTACGGTGAAAGAAAAGCCGGAAAAGGTAGTTATTCTTACTAACGAAGGAACAGAAGCTCTTCTAGCACTTGGTGTAACACCAGTAGGTGCGGTTAAATCTTGGACAGGAGATCCTTGGTATGATCATATCTCTGACAAGATGGAAGGTGTAGAAGTAGTTGGTACTGAATCTGAAGTGAATATCGAAAAAATCGTTTCCCTTCAACCAGACCTTATTATCGGTAATAAACTACGCCAAGAAAAAATTTACGATCAATTAAATGAAATTGCTCCAACTATTTTCTCTGAAACATTAAAAGGACAATGGAAAGATAACTTCAAGACATACGCAAAAGCACTGAACATGGAAGAAAAAGGTCAAGAACTAATTAAAGAATACGATAAGCGTTTAGAGAAATTTGCAAGCGAAGCCGGCGACAAGCTAAATCAAGAAGTATCTGTTGTCCGTTTCCTACCTGACCATGCTCGTATTTATCAAAAGGATTCCTTCTCAGGCGTAATCTTAGAACAAATTGGCTTTAACCGTCCTGAACCACAAGACAAAGATGCCTTCATGGAAAAAGTAACAAAAGAACGTATCCCAGCTATGGACGGGGACATTCTATTCCACTTCACTTATGAAACAGGTGACGGTGCAGCTACAGAGCTAAAAGAAGAATGGACAAATGACCCATTATTCCAAAACCTAGACGTTGTTAAAGAAGGAAATGTTCACGAAGTAAGTGATGCTATTTGGAATACAGCTGGCGGCTATCTAGCTGCAAATAAAATGGTAGATGATTTAGAAGAAATTATCCTTAATGGTGAATCAAATTAATTGTCAATAGTAAGCAGGCCTAAACATTATGTTTAGGCCTGCTTTTTTTATTCTACTTACTGTATCTCTAATGCCAACCATTTCATGATAAGTATAAAAAAGAACTTACCTTTCATGATGGTAAGTTCTTTTAAAAACCAAATACTTTCATATTATTTTCTATTCTACTACTCTTTCCAACTCTCTAACTGATGTAATCCCCTTTGACTCCGAAGCTGTTCCTTTGCAATCGAGATCCCTTCTTCTATCGTCTCCACGGCCCCAAATAAATAATATCGAATTCCTGCATTAAATAGGACTTGGTTATAGTAGTATCGATACGATTCGGGCACTTCTCCACTTAACAGGGTAGTAGTAATCTCTGCCTGTTCTTGAATGGATAGCTTATGATCTTTATCAAATTCTTTATCCAGTAAACCATAATCTTTTGGTTTTACTACCCAATCCTCATACGTCTCATTGGATATCTTAAAAATAAAGCTGTTCCGATGAACCGGTAAGTCCTCAGATCCCTCAACACCTTGAACAATATACACATTTTGATAGGTAAGTCCTTCAAACAGTGGATAAATTTTATTAATAGCAGTACGATGATAAGCTCCCATCATCAATGAATGAGCACTTGATAAATTTAATACCTTTTCTGCAGTGTTCAATAACGTTCTTACGTGCAATTGTTCACGAATAGGTCTTAATCTTCCAAGAGAAGCACAAAAAGATTCTGTAGATGCAAAGCCTATTCCTTTTTCTTTAATAGAATTTGCAATCTGCTGGCCTGTTTGTTCTACTTTTATTCCTAATGCGGTCAGAACGTCTTTCACCGTCGTTCCATATTTAGGTGGTAACGCATCACTACTATGCAAGTAAGCAGGAATTCCGTACTCTGATAAAAGAATGGAAACAGGAATCGTTGCTATAAAAGATTTTCTTCCATTATAGGGGCCTGCGAAATCCACCAGTTTATTTTGTATAGGTGTAGGGACAGGAATGGCTTGGCTATGTTCTCGTAAACTGTGTACAAAAGCGAGCATCTCATCAGGTGATTCGGTTTTGATTCGTTCCGCAACGAGATACCCTGCGATTTGAGCATCCGTTGCTTCACCATTTAATATAGATGCAGCCGCTTCTCTTGTTTGTTCATAGGATAAGTCTTTTGAACCTCGTTTCCCTCTTGCTACTTCTTTGAGCCATTCTTGCATGTATGGGCACCTCTCTTCTAAATAGTACGAGTCAGTTTTGTATATTCTTTCATACCTGCCTAAGTGGTGTCTACACAAAAGTGAATAAAACTTAGTGGTTTAATAGGGTTTTTGTTGAACAAAAGCTCAGGTCGCCCGTTTAGCGACTTATATGCTGCTGCCCACAGGACGTGGATTGGTTCGATGTTGCTTCCATCACTCCAAAATTCCACCTGATTCCGTAAGAGATAAGTGAATCACGAAGAACGGAATGATTCGATGTTAACTTATCATACAGAGGAGAGAGAAGCATACTAGTCTCTGGGTGCTGGAGCTGGACGTGGTCTCTATAACTTATTAAGTCATGCACGAGCCAACATATTTATAGTACGCTAGAATAAATTAGAAAGCAGATTACTATGAATAGTAACCTGCTCTTCAGTACTCCCTTTATAAATCGATAACAAACAAGTCCTTTGTTATCTCACTTATGTAATCCAGGTCAACATGATAGCCAATTCCATCTTCCCTCGGGAGCACGACATAACCATTTTCTAATTCTACTTCAGGAATAATAACATCCTTCTCCCAGTACCGCTTCGATGCTGAAATATCACCTGGGATTGTAAAATTCGGGAGACTTGCAAGAGCAATATTGTGGGCTCTAGAGATACCTGTCTCGAGCATACCTCCACACCAAACGGGGATATTATGCTCCGCACAAAGATTGTGAATGTTTATAGCTTCTGTTAAGCCACCTACTCTACCAATTTTAATATTCATCACCGTACAACTTTCCAACTGAATGGCTTGATAAGCATCATGATAGCTCGTAATACTCTCATCTAAACAAATTGGAGTCTTCATTTGCTTTTGGAGTTGTTGATGCAAATAAAAATCGCCTGCTTGAAAGGGTTGCTCCATCATCATTAAACCGAGATCATCTAACGACTTTAAATGGTCAAAATCATCTTTGTTGTAAGCTCCATTTCCATCAAACATTAATAGATGAGGTGGCACTATCGTACGTGCCACTTCTAAACGCTCTCGTTCCTTCCCTTTTTCAACCTTCAACTTAAACCTACGATACCCGGCCTCTTTGTATTGAGGAAGGAGAGCTTGTAAATCATCTTGTAAACCAAGTACTACACCTACCTCAACTTTCTCCTTATGTCCACCTATTAAATCAAATAGAGGTTTTTGCATTATTTTGGCATATACATCCCATACCGCTGTTTCAATTGCGGCTTTTGCCATTTGATTACCTTGAAAACCTGATAAAAGCCTAGCAACATCTTGCGGGTGTTCAATTGATTGCTCTCTTAAAAAAGGAAGAAACTGTTGAGTCAGAATATCCCAAGAAGATTGGACCGTTTCACCAGTATAAAAAGGAGTGGAAAAGGCTACTCCTTCTCCCCATCCACTTATCCCCTGGTTAACCTTTACCTCTACAAGAATCCCTTCCCTTTTGCTCACCTTACCAAGATGGGTTTTAAATGGCGATACGAGGTCCATGTCATAACGGTGTAATGTGACGTTTGTTAGCTTCATTCCATTTCTCCCCTTTGCTTCAACCACTTCGCCAAATCTCTTCGGAGTAATTTGTTTGAAGCATTTCGAGGTAGATGGTCTTCAAAATAAATCATTTTTGGAATTTTATATTTAGCAAGTGAACGTGCACAATAGGATAGAATCTCTTCGGTAGATAAGGATACCCCCTCATGGAAAACAACGAATGCAACCGGGACTTCACCCCAACGATCATCTTCTTGACCAATTACACCTACTTCTTTAATACTATCTAATCCAGCTAAAACTTCTTCAATCTCAGCAGGATATATATTTTCACCACCGGAAATAATCAAGTCTTTACGGCGATCTACAACATACAAAAAGCCTTCGTCATCTACATAACCTAGATCCCCAGTATACAGCCATTCATCTTTTATTGTGTACTCATTTGTTTCAGGACGTTTATAGTAGCCACTTGTCACCATAGGGCCTTTCACAACAATTTCTCCAATGGATTGGTCTTTCGTGTTTTGTTGGTCGTTAATAATATTCAGTTGCGCTGGAAATAAGGGTTTTCCTGCAGAACCAATTTTCCGCAATGCATCCTGGGCACTTAAGGTAACAATTTGCGAGGAAGTTTCCGTCATCCCATACGTTTGAATGACAGGAACATGCTTAGAGGCTGCTTCTTCTAATAATGGTTTCGGTGCAGGACCTCCTCCTAAAAGCATACAACGAAAGCTCGTTGGATACGTTTCCCCAGCATCTAATTGTGATAATAGTCGTTTGAGCATAACAGAAACAACCGAAACAATTGTGACACCTTTTTCCATAATTGCCTTATGTATTTCTTGTTCATCGAATGATGTAAGGAGAGTAATTGGCATGCCGTAAATGACATTTTTAAATAAAAGCGATAAGCCACCTACATGAAATAAAGGAAGCGTTGCCAACCATTGGTCTTCTTCACTCAGACCGAGGTTTAAAGCAGAACTTACAGCACTCCACCAATGGTTTCCGTATGTAAGCATAACACCTTTAGGATTTCCTGTTGTTCCCGACGTATAAAGAATGGTATAAATATCATCTAGTCTTACCTCTTGCTGAGCTTTGAAAGGTGCTTCTAGCTGTTTTGATACATCTTTAAATGAGTGAACACGTATTGGCATCTCTTGACCAAGCGGTTCGATAATAGGTGATAGATTTTGTTCATATATAACCAACTCACACTTAGCATCTTCTAATTGAAAACGAATTTCCTTTTGTGTGAGACGAGTGTTTAAAAAAACAGCTACGGCACCTATATAAGAAATAGCATGAACAAACCGAACAAAATCTAAAGAATTATTGGCGTAAATGGCTACGTGACTTCCTTTTTTGACACCTAAAGAAGCTAATTTTCCCACCATACACATGGATTGCTTACGTAATTCTCTAAAGGTAATCGAGTTTTCTTGTGTATGAATGGCAACACGTTCTGGAGTTAATTCAACCCGCTTCTCTAACCAGTGCGGAATGGTTTCAGCATTCATGGGTACTCTACTCCTTTTTATTTTGGTTCCTATAGGATACCCTATAGGACTGTGACTAACCTATCAATAAGACAGAAAACCCTTGCCCGGAATGGGGCAAGGGTATAAAAAGAATTAAGGAAATCTCGGGAATTGCTTAAAGTCAGGCTTACGTTTTTCTTTGAATGCATCGCGACCTTCTTTTGCTTCATCAGTAGTGTAATAAAGTAGCGTAGCATCTCCCCCCATTTGTTGAAGACCAGCTAAACCATCTGTATCAGCATTGAAGGATGCTTTCAAGAAACGTAATGCAGTTGGTGATTTTTCTAGCATTTCTTGGCACCATTGAACCGTTTCTGCCTCTAATTGATCAACAGGAACGACTGTATTGACAAGACCCATGTCCTCCGCTTCTTTAGCAGAATATTGACGACATAGGTACCAAATTTCACGGGCTTTTTTATGACCAACAATACGGGCAAGCAATCCTGCACCATATCCAGCATCAAAGCTTCCTACCTTAGGACCTGTTTGACCAAATATAGCATTGTCAGCAGCAATGGTTAAGTCACATACGATATGTAAAACATGTCCACCACCAATGGCATATCCTGACACCATGGCTACAACTGGTTTTGGTATTACGCGAATTAAGCGTTGTAAATCTAGAACGTTTAGACGTGGAATTTCGTCTTCTCCTACATAACCACCATGGCCACGTACTTTTTGGTCTCCTCCAGCACAGAAAGCATCGTCTCCAGCACCCGCTAAGACAATAGCGCCAATTTTGGAGTCATCGCGCGCATATGCAAATGCATCCAACAATTCTTTAACCGTTGTTGGGCGAAATGCATTTCGTACCTCTGGGCGATTAATTGTGATTTTTGCAATACCGTCATATGTCTGATATAAAATATCTTCATAATGACGTTCATTAATCCATTCTACTGTCATAATTAATTCCTCCTCACCTAATTTTACACTTTAAAACGCTTTCATTACTCCTCACTTGGAAAAATGAATTCAGTTACTATTTTACCAAAAAATTTCGGTTGTTCCACATGTATTGCATGTCCAGCATTCAAAACTTTTATATGACGCGCTTTTTGAAATGCTTTTTCCATGTTTTGAGCAATTGACGTAAACTTTTCATCTAACTCTCCTGATAGTAGTAGAACCTCTCCAGAAAAGGTGGAGAGGTAGTCCCACCATGAAGGTTGAATCCCCGTCCCCATTCCTCTAAGGGAAGCTGCTAATCCTTCTGCAGTATGAGATAAACGTTCCTCTCTAATTGCTTGCTTCACTTCTGCAGATAAAGTTTGCTGAGAGGAGAACATCGGTAGTTCTTGCCAACGATTAATGAACGCCTTTACACCATAACGCTCTATTTCAACTGCCAAACTCTCATCTTTCGTTTGCCTTGTAAGCTGCTCTCGAGCTGCTTCCAAACCTGGGCTTGCACTTTCAAGAATTAAACGCTCCACCCGCCGTGGATAATTCATTGCAAAAGAAAGGGCCGTTCGTCCTCCCATGGAATAACCTAATACATCCAGGCGCTCCATCCCTAATTCCTGTAGTAGATGGTCAATATCCTTACAAACAGACTCCATCGTAAAATGTGTATTACCATCCGTCTTACCGTGCCCTGGTAAGTCCATTGTAATGATTGTAAGTTGATCATTCCAATCGTTTACAAAGTTATCCCATGTATGATGGGTTCCTGTGAATCCGTGCAACAACAGGATTGGAGGACCATGACCATGCTGTTCTACCCAATAATGGGTACCATTTATTGTGATATACAATTTCTAAGTCCTCCTATACACCTCGTAATGATTCTTCGATTCGTTTCCATTTATCCCGATGCCACTGTGCATTTTCATCCCGATTAGTTATGACTTCCATAACGTGCAAATCGTTGGCAGAAAAACTCGTGGTCACAGCATCTCGAAATTGTTCCCATGTCTCCACTCTAGTAAAACTTCCGTTATACATTTCAACAGCTTTTTGAAAATCAAGCTGTAAAGGTGTGCCAAACAAGGGCTCGAAATGATTTGGATGATTTGCTTGCGGAAGAAACGAGAAAATACCTCCGCCCTCATTATTAATGACAATAATTCGGACATCAATTCCATATTGCTTGGCCATCAATAAGCCATTCAAATCATGGTAGAAGGATAAATCGCCTAGAATCAATGTTACTGATTCACCATGAGCAGCAGCACCTAATGCACTTGAAACCATCCCATCAATCCCATTTGCACCACGATTGGCTAACACTCTTATATGCTTAGGTGTAGTCATGAAGAAAGTATCTAAGTCGCGAACTGGCATGCTATTTCCAATATAAATGGAACTTTTCTCCGGAAGCAACTCTGTTAACTCTGTAATGACGTGTCCTTCCGATAGTGATCCAACCCCTTTGTCCTCTATCAAGCACTTTTTTGTAATGCTATTGGCTTCTCGCCAGTTATCAAGCCAGGATTTATCATACATCCACGTCCCAACTTCTTGAAGCCATTGCTTACAAAAAGTCGTTCCATCAGCATAAATCATTCTCGTATGATTATTAGTCGGTTCCCGGTGACCTTCAAAATCTTCCACAACGTACTGAACGATGTCAGGGTGATTCTCAATTAGTAATTTATATGGCTTTGAAACAGGCATAGCTCCAAAGCGAATAATAAAGTCAGGCTTAAACCTTTCACGAGTTTCTTCGCTTTTTAACATCGCGTCATAACATTCGATCACATGGTCTTTCTCATGTTCTCCAGCTCGCACCTGAGATAGAGGATCTGCTAGTAATGGTAGTTGCAGATGTTTCGCTAGTGACGTGACGGCTTCAGCCAAATCCCGGTCTTCTTGGGGGCCACATACCAATAACCCCCGCTCAAGTCCAACAATTTCTTCTTTAATCTTCTCGATTTGCCTTGTATCAAGCATTCGTTTACCGCTTGTTACAGGATGATAACTTTCCTGTCGATCATTCCCCCAAACATCTTCCATAGAGAAGTCTGGTACAAGTGGTTCTCGGAAAGGAAAATTCAAATGCACAGGCCCTGCATTACCGTCTAAGGATTGATGTAACGCCCTTGCGCCAATACTCCGAACATACCGTAACATCGTATCGCTATCTTCTGGCATTGCCACTTCCTGAAACCATTTCACATACCGACTATACATGTGAATCTGATCAATCGATTGGGGAGCGCCAACATCACGAAGTTCATGTGGTCGGTCAGCAGTTAAAATAACCAACGGGACCCTGCTATAGAAAGCTTCAACAATAGCAGGATAATAATTCGCTGCAGCTGTGCCCGATGTGCATACAAGGGCAACTGGCTTTTGTTGTTGTTTAGCCATCCCAAGTGCAAAAAAAGCTGCTGAACGTTCGTCCATATGAACCCAATGTTTGATGCTTTCATGCTCAGCAATCATCATGGATAAAGGGGTTGAACGTGAACCAGGAGAGATGACTATGTCCGTCATCCCTCCTTTAGCTAATTCATCTATAAAGTTTCCAACAAACTTTGTTAATTCAGACGTGTGTGTCATTCATATCCTCCTAGAGCATGAAGCATTGGTAGAAATTTTATAGCCGTTTCTTCGTATTCCGCTTGAGGATGAGAATCTTCCACAACACCACATCCAGAAAAAAGAACTGCTTGATTATTACTAATAAGGGCAGAACGAATCGCTACTGCAAATTCCCCATTATCTCGTGCATCGAACCATCCGATTGGAGAAGCATACCAACCTCTATGGAAGGGTTCTTTCTCACGTATGAATTCGATAGACTCTTTAATGGGATATCCCCCTAATGCTGGAGTTGGATGAAGCTGCTTGACGACATCTAAAATTGTGTAGCCATTATACAACTTTCCTCTCACAGGGGTGTATAAATGCTGCAAATTACGTAATGGATATAACACAGGATGCTCTGGTACATCTACATCATGACAGCACGTTTCCACTGCGGTCTTAATCATATTCACGACAAATTCATGCTCTTGGAGATTCTTATCATCATGCAATAATTGCTCTCCAAAGTAGCGATCTTCTTCAACAGTCTTCCCCCTTGCAATTGTGCCTGCTAAACACGTAGAGAGAAGTTCTTGATCTTCTAGCTTCACCAATCGCTCAGGTGTAGCCCCAACAAAGCAAGAATCGCCACGTTCATAAGCAAATACATAGCTTTGATGCTGTTGCTCCTGCAACGTGTTTAACAACGACGCTATATTTATATCAGAAGAAAATGTTGCAATCATTTCCCTAGCTAAAACGACTTTCCCTAACTTCCCTGCTTTTATTTCCTCTGTTGTGTCTTTAACAATTCGTTTCCATTCTTCAGGTGCCACTTCTTCTTGTTGGATTAACTGTGGTTCTGGATTCTGCTTGAACTCTTTTCCGAGGAGTTTTGTACACTGGTCTACTAGTTCCTGATAAAATAAGGCCGTAGAATCCTCAGGAGACAAAAGCGCGTTAATGGTAATAAAATACTTCGTTCCAGATTTGGTTAACAAGAACCTTGGAACCATTGTAGAACTATTTGGAAATTCACTCCATGTAACCGAAGATTGTTTATAAGGATCAAATGCAAAACCCCCAAATGCAACAGGTCCTGTTCCTGAAGCATTCGTGACGTTATCTATTTCAGCATGATTGATTAAGTCAACCCATTGCTCTTCAGTAATTTGAAATCCTTCTTCATCCGATTCTATCTTAACCGCTTCCCCAATACCTGCCAGGGTAAAAGAACGATCAGCACTTGACCAATAGAACCTTTCTCCCTTAAATGTGCTACCTGCTTGATAAAATGCCAGAGGATTTATTTCCTCTAGTTCAGTGGTAACACTTACTAATTTACTTGAATGTAAAGAATCTATTGTAGCTATTGAGCGGTATAGTTTTTCATATAATGTTGAAGTTGTTTGAATCAAAATATTGCCCTCCAATCAACCAGGGACTAGCTTAGCTATTATGCAACACGACAATGATAATTATATCGAAAAATAAACGAAATTCCCAAAATCCCATCTTTATTGTATTCTCTTTTGTAGTTTGACTCAAGAAATGCTTATATTTCCCTGTATTATAAAGGGAATAGGGAATTGACAGGGTCGTCTAGTTTGCCTAAACTTAATTAGGGGCAAATATAAACTAATTGTCCTATTCCTAAGGGAGAGAAACGTATGCAAAGCATGAAAAAACAAGATATACAAACTGCTTTAAATGAACGTAAAGGTTGGCAAGTCTGGTGGCGACTCTTAAGACCTCATACCTTAACGGCAGCGTTCGTCCCAGTATTTATCGGAACAATGCTTGCTAGCTTACAAGAACCTATCCATATAGGATTGTTTCTAGCCATGCTATTCGCTTCTATATTAATACAAGCTGCAACGAATATGTTTAACGAATACTATGATTATGTTCGCGGTTTAGATACCGAACATTCGATTGGTATTGGTGGTGCAATCGTTCGTGATGGGATACCTGCTAAGAAAGTTTTGGCATTAGCGGTAAGCTTTTTCGGTATTGCTATGCTTCTGGGAGTCTATATTTGTATCGCGACAAGTTGGTGGATTGCACTAATTGGACTCATATCAATGGCATTTGGCTATCTATATACTGGCGGACCTTATCCTATTGCTTATACCCCATTTGGTGAAATGATATCAGGATTTTTTATGGGAACTGTTATTATTGGCATTAGCTATTATATTCAGACGTTATATCTTACTAGCGATGTGATTATCATATCCATTCCAGTAGCAATCCTGATTGGTGCTATACTATTAGCGAACAACATACGTGACCTTGAAGGTGATAAGGAAAACGGCCGTAAAACATTAGCCATTCTATTTGGACATAAGGGTGCTGTCACCTTTTTAGGCATATTATTTAGTTCAGCCTACCTACTAATTGTCATTTATATTATATCAGGTTTGCTTCCTATATGGTCGTTAATTGTATTCTTAAGCATCCCAAAACCAAAGAAAGCTGTTCAAGGCTTTTCAAACAAAACGTCACCATTAGAAATGCTTCCAGCAATGAAATTCACAGCACAAACCAATACGATTTTTGGAATTCTACTCGGGATTTCCCTTTTATTACAATTACTAATACCCGTTACCTTATAAAGACAAGCCTATTGTGCTTGTCTTTTTTTTCAAAAGGACAGAAGGGTTAACTTTTGGCTCTTACATATCCAGCTACTGCGCCTAGCGACTAGCAAACTTTCTGCTCCTCCTTACAACAGGTAAATATCGGATTGCTTTGCATATATAATGTAAGATGGCTCA
Organism: Pontibacillus yanchengensis; assembly: GCF_009856295.1. NCBI lineage: Bacteria > Bacillati > Bacillota > Bacilli > Caryophanales > Bacillaceae > Pontibacillus > Pontibacillus yanchengensis. The sequence continues at coordinate 51,151 of NZ_WMEU01000013.1, forward strand.
ACATAGATGCTTGAAGCCGGACTAAAGAATATAAGGTCACAGCATCTCTGGAGCGACTTTCCGTGTTTTCCGAGCGAGAATCGCAAAACAGGAGCGACATTTGAAAATTAGAAGCGACCACCACAAAACGAGCAGGCCACAAACTGGCGTACCATGTCTTCATGGGATGTACCGGTGTCGATTAATGGTCGCTTGCACCTTTCTTTATAAACTACTGGAAGGATTTTTCATATAGTAACTTGAATACATACCCAATACTGATGTTTTGTACTTCGTTAAAAAGGAAATATTTTAGAAAGGAAGATGAACTAATGGAAATGGATTACAAAAATACAATGCTAGGAGCTCTTGGAATGGAAGAAGTAACTCTAACCAAGGACCGTGTTGTACTTTCTATGCCTGTGGATGAACGAACTCACCAGCCACTCGGTTTTTTGCATGGCGGGGCCAGTGTCGCACTAGCTGAAACAGCGGCAAGTATTGGTTCCATTCTCCACGTGGACATGGAACAGTATAATGTATTTGGTATTGAGATCAATGCCAACCACATCAAAAGTAAACGCAGTGGCCTTGTTTATGGAGTTGCAACACCTACACACATTGGTAAAAGTACAATGGTTTGGGAAATCAACATTGTCGATGAAAGTGACGCATTAATTTGCGTTTCCCGTTGTACAGTAGGTGTCGTTCCAAAATAGAAGCTCCTCTACTTGAAAGGAGCCCAGTCATGTTAACGAATGAACAAATACAAGACCTTAAAAACAGACTATACAACATGAAACAAGAGGCTGAAAAAGAACTCGATAACCATAAAGGATACGAAAGCTCAGAGGGTGGACCAGAAAGCTCAGTTGGTGAACTATCAGAAGTCGATAATCACCCAGGTGATGTAGGAACAGAAAACTTTGAACAAAGTAAGGATTACACCCTCAATATTCATGCACGAGAACAGTTGGAGGAAATTAATGCTGCAATAGAGCGTATTGAAAATGGAAAATACGGATACTCAGAGAAGTCTGGTAAACCAATTCCTTTCGAACGTCTACAAGCGATGCCTACAGCACGCTACCTTGTAGAAGAGGAAGAAAACGCGTAAAGAAAAGATTTGGCACCCCCGTATAGCGACGTCTATGCTGCGGCAGCGGCTTCGTTGTTATATATTCTTCCTTTAAAAAGAGGGAATAAAAGTGCGATAATTAATCATGGCATGGTGAAAAGAACTACCTCTTATCACCATGCTTTTTAGTTTCCCCTTACACGCTTATATACTTTATAAGATTCCATTATTTCGCATCCATTCCAAATAAATGTATTAACCATAGGCTTATTATGAACACTAGTCGCTCCAATATAATACCTGGCTTGAAAGTCTTGTTGCAATATTCCCAATGCTCTTTGATGTAGTTTTCGACTCTTGCCTTTTCCTCTCTCAGATGGAATGAGCCCAAAATAAAACAATCTCCCTTCATTCATTGTTCCAGGCTCAATATGAGGCATAACAATCCCAATTATCTTTTCTTGCTCATATGCAAGAAGACAAGAATGCTTATATGCCTCCCCCAACTCTTTTTTAACACCCATCATTTGCTCATTCATATGTAAAGAAGAAGGTGCATTAAGAGAACCAGACATTACTTCTAGCCAAGTTTCTTTAAAGGTATCTAAGGATACATGGTGTAATGATGACAAAGTTATTGCTGAATCGAAAGTTATTTCTTCGTTCTGTAATTTCTTCTGTACAAAGAGAGTTTCATCATGGAAATAGAACCCTCTTTGTATTAAAGATTGCTCTACCTGTTCTGGAAAATTGCTATGTACCAGAACGGTTATATTTTTATATTGGTTAAGGAGTTTCTCGGATAATTCATGCTTGACCAACTGCATCATTTCATCTGTGGACAGAACATTTGTATCCTCAATCGTTAGGTATGCATCAGCTTCTATGACTTTAATTTTATCCATAGCTCTCATTTTAAACACTTCCCATTACATTGTCTTATAAAGGGTAATAGTAGGGACCTCCACACTCTGTTTCACTTGCTCATCAAATGTTTGCAACTGACGAATAAGGCTCGGTCGATCAAAAGGAAATCCCTCCACTTGATTCAATTGCAACATCAACTTACTATATAATTTTTGATACCCAGCCCACTTTTCCTTCTCAGCCTGCTCCAACAAAGCCGATAATGTAGCCAAACACTTCGCGACATCCCGATGCTCCCCCTCTAATAGCATCTCTCGACTAATGTGATGGCACTGTACATAATCCTTTTTTTGATTGAACATTTCAGCATAGGCAACTATTTTTTCTTCATAGTGCATAAACACTCCCCCTCACTTGTTCGCCTTTTCTTTACCTTTTTATAATTTTAAACTTATCTTCTCAATGATAAATATAGACAATGGAAAGGCTCATGCGCCTTGACCAAAGCCTGGTCATGTTGCATTTTGCTACAGAGCATAATCAACTATTTTCTCTCTCTTTTACTTTCCGTTGTAGATAACCTTGGGTTAAAAATAACGCTATCATAGGGAGAAGTAAATAAGATACATATTTACCTTCAAAATTCAACGCCAACACTAATACTGCTATCGCAAAAATGTAATATACTACTTTTATTAAAGTTATCATTTTTTCAAGATTGATAAACTCAACTAATAACAAATATTGGTTATTAGTTTATCAAATACAAACATCCTTAAATAGAGTAATTTCCCTTAAAAAACCCTAATCACCAAAAATGGCGATCAGAGTTTTTATGTTTACGATATTACTAAGGTGTTTTACTTCACCGTTTTAGCGCTCCCCTGTTCTTGTTACGTTTCGGGAGGGATAGGATTTGCTTAAAACCAAAAAGGAGTAAGCGCTGGAACGAGACCTGTAAGCGAATGAACTTATACTTTCTTTACGCATAAGAAAAGCCTGCGGCACAATGCCACAGGCTCTATCTACTTTTTATTAAGTGATTCATTACGTTACATTTACTCGCTTTTGTTCAAACCAAGGCTTCAGCTTCACAAACAGTGGTACAAATAAAATACCGACGAGGATTCCTTTGATCACATTAAACGGAATAATCCCCGCTGTGATGTAGCCTAGTTTAGTTCCTTCAAGTTCAAAACCCATCATCCATGAATATGCAGGTAGAATTACAAAGTAATTTAATACAGACATTCCAACAGCCATTACGATTGTTCCTGTCACTAGACCAGATACGACACTTTTTACACTCTTATATCTGTGATAAATCATAGATACAGGTAAAACTAACATCAGCCCTGCAAAGAAGTTTGCAGATGCTCCTATAGGGTCGCCACTTCCAAGTATAAAATGTAATAGATTCTTAATTCCCTCCACAATCACACCAGCGATTGGAGAGAATAATAGTGCAGCAAATAATGCTGGCACATCACTTAAATCTACCTTAAGAAATCCAGGTAAAAGTGGTAAAGGAAAATCTAGTAGCATTAGTAACAGTGAAATTGTGCTCATTAACGATAACGTAATGAGCTTCAAAAGCTTTGATGAGCGCCCTTTGCTTGGTTGCATCATCGATCTCCTCCTTCATCTCTTTCTACCGATTCACATCCCAGATGAAGGTGAGCGAACAGTACCTATTTGATTAAAGTCCATCAAAAAAACCCTCAAGCCATGTTTCATTGACTTCAGGGTTCGTTAAAAAAGACCATAGGCAAATAAAGGTATAAAAATACCTACTTTTCGCTCTACATCTTCTCCCATCCAGACTGTAACTGTCGGTCCCGGATTCTCACCAGGTCCACCGCTCGGCCAAAAAAGGCCTCCCGGGTCACGGACTTAGAACACCAAGTGGGTTCCTCACCGTCGGTCGGGAATTTCACCCTGCCCCGAAGATGGAATCGTTATTTAGTTGAATACTATTCTCATTATAATCAAAAAGAATCAATTTGAACAGCAAAATGTTTTAATTGCCATAAATAGTGTGTATTAGTCTTCCAATGGATTTAAACTTTCCTTTCCTGTCATGCCACTGATCATTTGCACTAGTAAGTCAATTTCTTCCTCCATATCTTGAACACTAGCTGTTTCCACAGGAGAGTGCATGTAACGTAAAGGTAGAGATACTAAACTAACAGGAACACCACGTCCAGTTAAGCGCATTTTGTCTGCGTCTGTCCCTGTCATCCGTGGCGTTAATTCATATTGTACGTTCATATCTAGAGAACGTGCAGCGTTTTCCAATAATCGATTGATTTTCAGATTGATTGGAGCTCCTTTTGCCAACACAGGTCCATGGTCTAAGCGGACATCCCCATATTTATTTTTATTCACATGTGGATAATCCGTAGCGAAGGTAACATCTACTGCAATTGCCATTGAAGGTTCTAAGCCAGCTGCTGCAAAATAAGCTCCACCCATGTTCGTTTCCTCATTCACAGTACTAGCCGCATAGACACCTATATTAATATTTTTTTCAGATAGGCGACGTAATACTTCCGCCACGATAAATGCTCCTGTTCGATTGTCTAATCCCCTACCAGAAATATAGCGATCCATTAATAGTTCTGGCTCTCGTTTATAGACAGCTAAATCCCCAATTTGCACAAATTTTTCTATTTCTTCTTTTGACTTCGCTCCACAATCAATAAATAAATCATCTAACCCAAAGTCACCTTTTAGACCACCATGGTGTTGAGCATTGACTCCAACTACACCAGTAATCGAGCGACCTTGTCCAAGCACAGTAACTTTCATACCTACTGCAGCTTTAGGGTTAATGCCCCCCATTTTATCAAAGTGAAGAAAACCATGGTCATCAATGCGATTAATGACTAGAGCAATTTCATCACAATGTCCAGCCAATAAAATTTTAAAGTCGGCATCTGGATTAAGTACACCAATAACATTACCAGCATTATCAGTACGAATCTCATCAGCAAACGGTTTAATGTATTCCATCCATTTCTTCTGGATGCCCATCTCCATACTTGATGGAGATGCTGTTGTTAATAATTCAAATAAAAAATCTTTTTGTGTATTTTCCATTAGTCAAGTTCCTCCTTAGTATGTATCTCTATATAATCTTACCAATTTCAATTATGAATCACCAAGAATCATGGTTTATATGTAGATTTTTGTTAAAGTTTGGAAACTTAATCAAAAGGGGAAAATAAAATTAGAATGAATGTGACTATATATATAATGTTGCTCAATTAAAAGGAGCGTTATTATGCAGCATCTATATAACGCACCAACATTGAATCGAACGTACATCTTATCTAGACAATAAAAAACATGTAACCCACAGTTCCTAGGTTACATGCACGTTTTATTCTCTGCTTGGTTCGATATGATCCTTCGGCAGCCAGCCTTCTTCGCTTGATGATATCAATCGTCCTCTTATCCACCCATTTAATTCTTCTATTAACTGAAATTTATCTCCGACTTTCACATTTAATTCTTTCGCGACATAATCTCTCATTAACACGCCTTGGTTTTCTTTATATTTATATATAATTTGCTCTGGTACCCATCCCTCGAGGTTTGTCTCTTCAATATAGCAATAAATCCAACGTTCCCACCCTTCAGGTCCACTCAAGCGATCACTAAACGAAACACGATCCCCTATTTTTAGCTGTATAGGTTCTTGTTGGCTGCTTTGATGCTCTTTTATAACCTCAAAAATCATGATTGATACCCCTTTTCCATTACAAGCTAATTCATTTATCCCATTTGTAACGGCAAACCTATTCTACCTAATTCTAACGGGTAATTGTAGCATTAAGATTAAAAACAAACATATCTTTAGAAAACTATAACAATACACACATAAATGTAACAAATTAACAAAAGCAAATACATTCATTTGTTTATCTTTGTTTGCTAATAAATCATTACAGCATCTATTAAAGACTAATATAATATAAAAAAA